>JAYRTJ010000004.1:0-72526 GCA_041919675.1 Rhodospirillaceae bacterium
CAGAAGTACACGACCGGGGAAGGCGTCGAGATCCGCAAGGCGACCTCGACCCGCAACGGCATGGAACTTGTCAGCTTCAACGCGCAGACCAACGCGATCACGGTGAAAATCACCGTGGTGCCGCACGAGGCGCCGATCACGGTCACCGGGACCTTGAAGCGCAACGGCAACGGCATCATGCAGTCGTGGTTCTACAACAATTTCGCGACCCAGGCCGACCGCACCCGCGCCCTCAAGGATATCTCGACCGCGGAAATCAACATGACCAGCGTCGGCGCTGACCTCGAGCGCTCGGCCGTGCAGACGAAGGTCGACCAGCGCCGGGTGAACAACGCCCTCGATGAGCTGACGAAGCAGTCGGGCGAAGCCCAGTTCGAGCAGATGTCGCAGATGCAGGAAGCCCAGGTGAAGGCCGCCCAGCAGTACCAGGCGATGCTGACGAACCTGCAGAACCTGTCCTCGCAGCAGCAGAACTACCTGAACGCCTTCGCGGGCTTTATCGACAGCCCGTTCACCCAGGCCAGCCTCAGTCTGCTGGCCTAAGCGCACGCGGCAAAAACTGCCGCCTTCGGCCCGGAATCTTTTGCCCGAAGCGGCGCCCGGCGCTCCACCGGGGACGTCCCGGTCCAAACAACCCCCTGTTACATCAATAACTTAGAGAAAATCCGAAACTTGGCCCGGCCCTTGCACTGCATGGCCTGGGAACGTGGGTGTGGACACCCGAATCATGTCCTTAGCGCCTGCCCAGGAACCGAACGGAGCGAACGATGGAAATTCAGAGCATCTACGGCGGTAAGAAGACGGGCCCGGCGGCGCAGACCTCGATGGACGAGGACAAGGCGCCGGCGAACGGCTTTGCCGCGCTTCTGGATCTCGTGGGCTCGCAGTTCAAAGGCGTTCTCGGCCTCGGCGCGATGGATCCCGCCGTCCTGAACAAGGACGCGGACGCCGAAGCGGTGCGCGCGCCGGAACCGCGCGAAGCCAAGCCGCGCCCCGAACGCTCCGATGACAAGGATGCCAAGGCGAAACCGGCGAAGGACGACGCCGACGACAGCGACGAGCAGACGGAAGAAACCGCCGCCGCCGCCGACAAGAATTCCGATGCCGCCGACACGGGCGCCGAAGCGCAGACCGGCGCGCAGCAGGCCGTGCAGGCCGAAGTTGCCGCCGTCGTGGACCCGACCCTGGTGGCCCAAGCCGCCGCGGTGACCACCGCCGCCGCGACCGAAACCGTCACCGTTGCGGCCACCGAGACCGTGGCCGCCGAAACCGCCGAGACCACGACGGACGTGGTCGCCGCCGCCGCCGAAACCAAAGTTGCCGAGGCCGCCGTCGATCCGAAGGCCGTGCAGCAGACCGAAGTGAAAGCGGCGGAGAAAGCCGTTGCACCGGAAGCGGTCGTGAAAGACACCGCCCGCGCGCAGCAGACGATCAGCGCTTACGCACCGGCGCAGGCCGCCGAAGATACGGAAACGGTCGAGGTTGACGCCGAGACCGCCCCGGTCGAAACCAAGGCGGCCGCCAAGGATACCGCGGTCCGCACCGACACGGTGCGTTCGGCCGCCGCGCAGGACCAGGCCAGCAGCCTCGCCCGTCTTCTCGGCAATGAAAATCGCGTCCAGGTCCAGGTGCATGTGAACGCCGCGCACACCGCGAAGCAGTCCATGCCGGACGTCTCGATCTACAATATCTACTCCGGCTACAGCGCGGCCGATGCGATCTCTCTCGCCAACGGCCAGTTCGGCCAGGCCGACGAATCCAACGCTTTGACGCAGTCGGCGCCGGCCGTGCGCACCGAAAGCGCCGCGCAGGCCGCCGTCGCGGCGCAAGCCGCGCAGCCGATGGGCTCCGCCAACGCCAACAGCCAGACCAATACGCCGGTGCGCGCCGAAGTGTCCCCGCTGGCCGTGCAAGCCGGCGCGTCCTCGAGCGGCGCATCGAACGCGAACATGGGCTTCGGCGCGTTTACGCAGAGCGGCCAGTCGTCGTCCCAGGCGACGCAGCAGAGCGCCTCGGCGAATCCGACCGACCGTCCGGCCGCCACCGCGCAGAATGTCATCGACCAGATCAAGGTCAGCATCACGAAGGCCGCCAAGGCGGGCCTCGACCGCGTCACCATCAACCTGAAGCCGGTGGAATTGGGGCGCATCGAGATCAAGCTCGAGATGAGCGAAGACCATAAGGTGCGCGTCACCGTGACCGCCGACAACAAGGACACGCTGAACCTGCTGCAGACGGACAGCCGCACGCTGGAGCGCACGCTGAACGACGCCGGTCTGCGCACCGACGCGAACAACCTCAGCTTCAACCTGCGCAGCGACACCGATGCCGGCGCGGCCGACGGCCAGCGCGGCAACGGCGGCAACAAGAACAGCGGCAACGCGCACGCCGAAACGGCGAACGACAACGCCGAACAGGATTTCGACTACGCGGCGGCGGCGTTTGCCCGCGGCGGCGTGGATACGTTCGCCTAAAGCAGAAAGAACCGGATCCCGGCCATGGCAGTCGACGGCATCACCTCTCCGCAGCAAGCAGCCGAAAACGTTGCGACCTCGAAGAACAAGCTCGCGAAGGACCTGAACTCGTTCCTCACGCTGCTCACCTCGCAGCTGAAGAACCAGGACCCGCTGTCGCCGATGGATAGTTCCGAGTTCACCAACCAGCTCGTCGAATTCGCGCAGGTCGAACAGCAGATCGGCATGAACGACAACCTGACCAGCCTGATCGGCCTGACGAACCAGAGCATCGTCTCGAACGCCGTGAACTACATCGGCACGACCATCGAAGGCCAAAGCACGCAGGTCGCGATGCAGGACGGCACGCTGAAGGCCGCTTACGGCCTCAACGCCGAGGCCAAGCAGGTCACGGTCGTCGTGCGCAACGAAGCCGGCGACATCGTCTACTCGCGTCCGATCGACTCGGCGGAAGGCCGCTCGCAAGGCGTTCACTCGTTCCAGTGGAACGGCAAGGACGCGAACGGCAACCAGCTGAAAGACGGCCCGTACACGCTGTCGGTCACGGCGCAGGGCGCGGACGACACGCCGGTGGATAATTACATCACCGCTTTCGGGCGCGTGACGGGCGTAACGCAGATCAACGGTCAGACGATCCTTCTGACCGGCAAAGTCGGCATCCCGATGGAGAAGATCCTCTCCGTCACGGCACCGCAGCAGACGAGCGCGAACTAGGTGTTTTATCGGCGCATTTTGGGATGCGTTTAGGAAGAAATTAACCCGGCCGGGTCAAGTTCGCGAACTGAGGGAAACTCACAAGCGACGGCCAAGAAACGGTCAACTAAGGAGACGAAAGATGTCGCTGTTCGGTGCATTGTTTTCGGGCGTGTCGGGATTGCAGTCGCAGTCCTCCGCCATGGGCGCCATCGCTGACAACGTGACCAACGTCAACACGATTGGTTTCAAGGGCACACAGGTCAACTTCAAGACGCTGGTGACCGCGCAGGTCTCCCTGACCCAGTACTCGCCGGGCGGCGTGCAGTCGAGCCCGCGCCAGAACGTGGACATCCAGGGGCTCCTCCAGGCGACCACATCCTCGACCGACGTCGGCATCTCGGGTTCGGGCTTCTTCGTCACGAGCGCCTCGGCAAACGCCGGCGCCAACGACCTCTTCACCTACACCCGCGCCGGTTCGTTCAAAGTCGACAACGAAGGCTTCCTGCAGAACGTCGGCGGCGGTTATCTTCAGGGCTGGCCGCTCAGCTTCTATGACGGCACCGCCTCCGCCAAGACCGTGACGGTCGGCAGCAACACCTTCATGAAGGCCTATATCCGCGAGAACGGCGACAAGGTCATCATCAACGACAACATCATCGATCCCAGCAACTTGCGCCCGATGAACCTGCAGACCATCGGCGGCACGGCCTCGCCGACAACCACCTTGTCGGTGGGCGCGAACCTGCCCGCAGGTGCGCTGATCAATGCGCAGGAACGCGTGAACGCCCTGATCTTCGACAGCTTGGGCAACCCGCACAACATCAGCTACAACTTCGCCAAGACCGCCGCCAACCAGTGGGCGGCGACCATCGAACAGCCGTCCGAATCGGCTGTCGTGACCCAGAAGACGCAGAACGGCGAAGTCTACTTCGCCGCCGGCCGCCTCGACTTCAACGATCAGGCGAAGCTACCGCTGCAGGGCACGCTGACATTCAGCGTGAACAACACGCCGTTCAACGTGACTCTTTCGCCGAGCGGCACCGACGACGGCCTCACCACCGTGGCCACCGGTTCGCGCACCGTCAGCCAGGTGCTGGACGAGTTGGCCAACGTGATCAATGCAAACATGGAAACCGCGTACGGAACGACGGCGCCGACGCCTCCGGGCAACTGGGCGCGCCGCATCTCCGGCGAAAACGGCATCACCTTCGATCAGGCGGCGACCGTGCCGATCACTTTCGGTTACGACTCCGCCACGCCGGATCCGATCGTCGACGCCGACGGTAAATCGATCCTGTTCCAGAACGCCTCCGCGGGCTACACCGTGCCCGCCCTCGACAATGGGGAAGCCGAAACCGGCGTCGCGGGCGATATCGCATATGCATGGTTCGACCTTCTCGGCTCCAACGGCGCCACCGGTACGCCGCAGCGCGGCGTCGCGGGCATCGAGTTCGCCGGCAACGGTACGCCGGCGGAATTCTACGGCCGCGATCCGTCGGAAGCCCCCTCGCCCAAGTTCACCATTGAACTTGTATGGGCGAACGGCGCGGAAGACATGGAAGAAGGCAACCCGAACAGCCCGGCGATCGAAACCTTCTTCGGCAACTACAACACGCCGGACGGCATCACCCAGCTTTCGGGCGACTTCCAGCTCAACTACCTGCAACAGAACGGCGCGAAGTTCGGCAACTTCGCCGGCGTCTCGATCGGTCAGGATGGGATTGTCACCGCGCTGTTCGACAACGGTGTGACGCGCCCGGTCTTCATGATCCCGCTGGCGAGCTTCACTAACCCCAACGGCCTGCAGTCGCTGTCGGGCAACGTGTGGATCGCGACCGACTTCTCCGGTAACCCCACCCTGCGCGAAGCCGGTTCGGCCGGCGCCGGTCTCATCAACGCGGCAACCCTCGAAGCCTCGACGGTCGACCTCGGGACCGAGTTCACGCGCATGATCACCACGCAGCGCGCCTACTCCTCGGCCGCGAAGATCATCACCACCGCCGACGACATGCTGAGCGAACTGCTCAACATCAAGCGGTAATCCGCGTTCGTAGTTTAGCGGCCACCATCACCCATGGACCGCTGAAAGCGAAGAGCCCGGCGCCTCCTGCGCCGGGCTTTTTTCTTACCCGGCGCACAATCTTTTGGACGGCCCATCGCCGGGCTTTCTTATGTCTTTTCGTGCGCTGGTTGCGCTCGCGCTTCGTGTTGCCGGAACCTTGCACACGGCTGGGCCGTTGCACCTTTCGAAGAAGACCTCGGAAGGAGGCCCCGATGGTGAGGCTTGTCTATTTCCCGATCCTATTCGCGGCGATGAGTCTGGCCGTGGCGAGCCATGCCCAGGACCGCGTCACGGACGCGCCGACCGACAGCCAAATCAGCTTGTCGGGAAAGGTCGCGGCGATCCAGCAGGATTCCTTCGTCCTGGATTACGGTGCGGGGCGCGTTGAGATTGACCTCGAGGACGGTCTCGATTGGTTCCCCGCGGGCACCCCCGGGCTGACCATCGGCGAGCCCGTCACCGTGAATGGACGCATCGACGATACGACCTTCGCCGACCGCGAAATCGAAGCCACCTCGATCTATCGTCCCGCCACGCAAACTTATCTTTATTCCGACGCCAGCAACGCCAAGTTCTTCCCGCTGGAGGAACCATCGCGCCCGGCCGACACAAGCTGGGTGAATCTGTCCGGCACGGTGAAGGGCGTCTCGGGGCGCGACTTCGTGCTCGATACGGGTGTGCGTGAATTTCACATCACCACCGGCGCGATGCGCAACGACCCCGTCGCGGTCGGCAGACTTCGCCCCGGCAGCCGCGTGACCGTGTCCGGTCTCGTCAATGGCGACGACATCTTCGACAACCCCGCCATCGACGCGACGAACGTGGTCGTCCTCTCGCAGCCGACAAAGCGCGTCGTCATCCGCCGCGAGTGAGCAAGGAAAGAACTTTCCCATGAAGCCCATGATGATTGCCGGAATTCTTTTGATCGTCGGCGGCATCGCCGCGCTGGTGTTCGGCGGCATTACCTACACCAAGCACGAGACGGTGCTCGATGTCGGTCCGATCGAACTCGAAGCGAAGAACAAGGAAAGCATTCCGATCCCCGAGATCGCGGCCATCCTTGCGGCCATCGCGGGCGTGGGTCTGGTCGTCGCGGGCGCGCGAAGCAAGGCCTAAATACAGTGTACCGATGTTGGGATCGGCGAAACGGACCCCATATTGAAATGATAGAGATCGGCCGAATGCCTGAAATCACAGCACGCAGGCAAACGGCTAAAGAAGCCGGGACAGGCGTCAAGACCTG
This sequence comes from Rhodospirillaceae bacterium, assembly GCA_041919675.1. Lineage (GTDB taxonomy): Bacteria > Pseudomonadota > Alphaproteobacteria > Rhodospirillales > Rhodospirillaceae > SHVO01. The sequence goes on from JAYRTJ010000004.1 coordinate 6,476, forward strand.
TCCCGGTTTTTTTTAGATCCCGCTTTTGAAATCGAGGCCGAGATCGAGGCACGGCGCGGAGTGGGTGATCCAGCCGACCGAGAGGAGATCGACGCCGGCTTCGGCGATCGCGCCGGCGGTGGCCGCCGTGATGGATCCGGACGCCTCGGTGACGGCGCGGCCATTCACCTTGGCCACGGCCAGTTTCAACTGGGCCGGGGTCATGTTGTCGAGCAGCACCTGGTCGATGCCTTCGGCGAGCGCTTCGTCGAGCTGCTCCAGCGTATCGACCTCGACCTCGAACTTGATGCCCTTCGCGACGACCTTGCGCGCGGCGCGGATGGCGGCGGCCACGCCCCCGGCGGCGGCGATATGATTGTCCTTGATCAGGATCGCATCGAAGAGGCCCATGCGGTGATTGACCCCGCCGCCGCAACGCACGGCGTATTTCTCGAGGGCGCGCAGGCCCGGCGTCGTCTTGCGCGTGCAGCAGATGCGCGCGCGGGTGTGGGCCACGGCCGCAACGAGGGCCGCGGTCGCGGTCGCAACACCCGAGAGATGCCCGAGAAAGTTGAGCGCGACGCGCTCGGCGATCAGGATGGAGGCGGCGCTGCCTTCCAGGTCCAGCACCACGTCGCCCGGCGCGAGCTTGGCCCCGTCTTCGACACGCAATGTCACTTGAAGGGCCGGATCGACCAACTCGAAGACACGCGCGGCAACCGAAAGCCCGGCGATGACCCCCGGCTTACGCGCGGCGATGACGCCCGACGCGAGACGGCCGCGCGGTACCGTCGCCGACGTGGTGATATCGCCGGTCTCGGCCAGATCCTCGCGCAGGGCCCGGCGAATGAGATCGTCGGTCCACGCCTTCGACGGCAAGTAGTCGGGAAGCTTCATGGCGGGAGCGCCGTCCGCGAACCTGCGGCGGCGATTAAGGCTTCCAGCCGGTCAGCATACGCTCGACCGAGACGCGGGCGCGCGCGGCGATCTCCGGCGCGATGGTCACTTCATGCTGCTCGGCCTCGAGGGTATGCAGAATGTTCGTGAGCTCGATCTTCTTCATGAACGGGCACAGGTTGCACGGGCGCACGAATTCGAGCTCCGGATACTCGGCGGCGACGTTGTCGCTCATCGAGCATTCGGTGATGAGAACGGTCTTGTGCGGCTTGAACTTCTTCACATAGTCGACCATGCCCGCGGTCGAGCCGGCGTAATCGGCCTCGGCGACGACTTCGGGCGCGCATTCTGGATGCGCGAGCACGACAACGCCCGGGTTCGAATCACGCAAGCCCCGAATGTCTTGCGGGGTGAAGGTCTCGTGCACCACGCAGCGGCCCTTCCAGGTGATGATCTCGCAGCTCACCTGCTTGGCGGTGTTGAGCGCGAGGTACTCGTCGGGGAGCATGATGACGCGCGGCACGCCCAAACCTTCGACGATTTCCTTCGCGTTGCCCGAGGTGCAGCAGATGTCGCACTCGGCCTTCACGGCCGCCGAGGTGTTCACATAGGTGACGACGGGGATGCCGGGGTACTGCGCTTTGAGCTTGCGCACGTCTTCCGGGGTGATCGATTCGGCGAGGGTGCAGCCGGCGCCGAGGTCCGGGATCAGCACCTTCTTCGCGGGGTTCAGAAGCTTCGCGGTCTCGGCCATGAAGTGCACGCCGGCCATGACGATCATGTCGGCGTCGACCTTCACGGCGCTACGGGCGAGCGCGAGGCTGTCGCCGGTGATGTCGGAGATGCAGTGGAAGATCTCCGGCGTCATGTAGTTATGGCCGAGGATGACGGCGTTCTTCTCTTTCTTGAGCCGATTAATGCGCGCGATGAGCGGCGCGAACACCGGCCATTCGATCTCGGGGATGACGGTCTTCACCTTGTCGTAGAGGTGAGCGGTGTCGCGCTCGACGTCCGACGTGAAGAGCAGGTCCTTCGCGCGGGTGATATGCGTATTGACGACGTTCATGCCCGTCCCTCTTTTTCGGCGCTGCTTGTGCTTACTATGAGCATATATAGGACCCTAAAAAAGCACGTGTAGGGTCCACGTGAATGACTTTGAACCTTAAGGAGCATAAGGGGGTGAGTCAAGCGCGCGGCTTGTCGGAACGGCTTTGCCGCAATGCAAAAAAGTTGAGCGGGCTCAAAGGGCTAACCGAGGGCGAAGCCTCGCTTTTTCAATAAAATAAGCCCTTTAAATTATATCTGATATAATTTTTAGGTTGAATTTTATTGTGTTATATATTCCATTTTATTTATATCAGAGATAATTATTGTTTGCGGACGCGGACGGGGAGGCGCACGCCGGGGGCGGGGCGTTCGTGCACGACTTCCCGGCGGAAACGGAAGAGTTCGGCCGGGCGGCCGCCGGTCTGGACGGACATATGCCCGGTGGGCTCGACGAGACCCTCGTTGGCGACCAGGCGGCGGAAGTTCTGCTTGTGCAAAGGCCCGCCCGCCAGCGCTTCGATCGCCCGCTGCAGCTGGAAGAGCGTGAACGTCGGCGGCATCACTTCGAAGATCACCGGGCGGTATTTGATCTTGGCCCGCAAGCGCCCCAAGGCGGTGGCGAGGATCCGCCGGTGATCCTTCGTCAACGCGGCGCCCGTGACCATCTGCGCGGCCACGAGGCCCGGCTCCACTTTCTGGCCGCTGTCGAAGCTGGCTTCGAACACGAGGCCGGCTTCGTACAGAAGCTCGTAGCGCTCGAGGACGCGTTCATTGTCCCACCCCGCGCCCTCCGTGCCGAAGGCCAGCACGATGCGGTCGCGGCGGCGCTGCTTTTCGGGCCCCTTGGCTTCGTCCCGCCACGCCAGAAGACGCGGCAAAATGAGGGAATCCAGCACCGCCGGCGCGCCCTTGCGCCAGTCTTCCCACGGAAAATGGCGGTACCAATCCACCCAGTCGGCCTTGGCGCTGCTCTTCACCTCGGTCTCGCGCACCAGGGCGAGATAGCCCACGGACACCGGGCGCGGGCCGCCGGCGCGCTCCTGCGGATCGCGGAATTTATTGCCGAAGGTATAGAGCTGCTCGACATAGCCGAGGGCGAGCCCGGTCTGCTCGTTCACCCAGGTGCGCAGCCCCTCCTCCAAGGTCCGGTGGCCCGTGGGGTCGAAGGGACCGCACGGCAGGCCGGCGCGGGCCGCGGTATCGGGCGGTTGGACCATGAGAATCTTGGGAGATTCATCGGTCACGGCGGCGATCGCCGCCGAGAGTTCGACCACAATTCCCGATAGACGGGCTGGTTCGGCGGCGGCGGACTTCATAGGTCCCCTCTATAGGGCAAAATGTGCCGCCCACAAAACCGGCAAACCGGCAAAAATTTCCCATCGTTAACCTGTTCTTCACGGCGCGGGCGGTAGCGTCCGGGGACCGGGGGACGACTGTCCAGAATTTGCCTTAAGAGCCTGCGCCCCTCGGCAAAACGAGAACCGACGCCCGATAACGGCCGAGAGGAAGAGATCCCGTGAACCCCTTCGTCCAGCAACTGAAGAACTTAGGCCCCGCACGCCTTGCCGCCATGGGCGGTGTCGCGGTCGGTCTTGTCGCGTTCATCATCTTCTTCGCGACCAGGTTCTCCACCGCGCCGATGGAAACCCTGTACGGCGACCTTTCCGCCACCGACTCCCGCGAAATCATCAAGCAGCTCGAACTCTCCGGCATCCCCTTCACGACCGCCGACAACAACGCGCAGATCCTGATCCCGGGCGAACAGGTCACCTCGACCCGCATGCAGATGGCCGAACTCGGCCTGCCGTCGGGCGGCTCGGTCGGCTACGAAGTGTTCGACAGCATGGACGCCCTCGGCGCCACCAATTTCATCCAGAACATCAATCTCGTGCGCGCCCTCGAAGGCGAACTCGCGCGCACCATCAAGTCCATCGAAGGCGTGCAGAACGCCCGCGTCCACCTTGTCATGCCGACGCGCGAGATGTTCACCCGCGAAACGCAGGAACCCACCGCCTCGGTCTACATCAAGATGCGCACCGGCCGCCTGGCCGAGAACCAGGTCAACGCCGTGCAGCACCTGATCGCCGCCGCCGTGCCGAAGCTCAAACCGTCCAACATCTCTATCGTCGACGAGCGCGGCACGCTGCTCTCGCGTTCGTTCGAGAACGACAACGCCATGGTCGCGGCGCAGCAGGACGAAGCCGTGAAGAACATGGAGCGGCGCCTGTCGCAGTCCGTGATCTCGCTGGTGGAAAGCTCGCTCGGCCCGTCCAAGGTCCGCGCCGAAGTGCGCGCCGAAATGGAATTCGACAAAGTCGTCACCGCCGCCGAGGAATTCAATCCCGACCAGCAGGTCGTGCGTTCGCAGGTGACCGTCACCGAGAACAACGTCCAGAACGAAAGCAACCCGTCCGACGTCACGGTCGGCAACCAGCTGCCGGACGCGCAAGCCAACACCGGTGGCGCGCCGCGCATGACCACGAACGAGAACCGCTCGGAAGAAACGGTCAATTACGACATCTCCAAGACCACCACCAACCGCATCAAGGAAGCCGGTTCGGTGAAGCGCCTGTCGGTGGCGGTCCTGGTGGACGGCACCTATACGACCAACCAGGAAACCGGTGAGCGCACCTATGCGCCGCTCAACGACGAGACGATGGAGAAGATCCGCGCGCTGGTGAACACCGCCGTCGGCTACAACGCCGATCGCGGCGATCAGATCGAAGTCGTCAACATGCCCTTCACCGGCTTCGACGACCTGATGGGCAACCAGGACGAGTTCAACCTCCTTGGCTTCAACAAGGAAGAAATCATGCGCATGGCCGAGGGCCTGGGCGTGGCGGTGGTGGCCGTGCTGGTCATCCTGCTCGTCGTCCGCCCGCTTGTCACGCGCGCCTTCGAAGCGATGCCGCAGGGCGACGAAGCCCTGCTCACCACCGACGGCGCCATGGCGCAGCTCACGGGTCCGGGCGGCGTGCCTATGCCCATGAACCAGAAGGAAGAAGAAGAGGACCTGGACGAGCTTATCGACATCGACAAGGTGGAAGGCCGTGTGAAGGCCTCGTCCTTGCGCAAGATCGGCGACATCGTCGACAAGCACCCGGAAGAGGCCCTGTCGATCATCAGAACCTGGCTTTATCAGGAAACTTAATACGCCGGCCCCGTTGGGGGCTGGATGAGCAGAGCGTATAATGCCGTCCCGGATACCGGCGGCATCAAGGAATAGAAGACGATGGCGCGTATCAAGGAAGACTACCGCAGCCTGACCGGCCCCCAGAAGGCCGCGATCATGATGCTGTCTTTGGGCGAAGAGCAGGCCGGCAAGCTGTTCGCCATGATGGAAGACGACGAGATCAAAGAACTCTCGCAGATCATGGCCAACCTCGGCACCGTGGGCGCGAATCTCGTCGAGCGCCTGTTCGTCGACTTCGCCGACGCCATCTCGAATACCGGCTCGCTGGTCGGCTCCTACGAATCCACCGAACGCCTGCTCGTCAAGTCGCTCGATAAAGAACGCGTCGCGATGATCATGGAAGAAATCCGCGGTCCCGCCGGCCGCACCATGTGGGATAAACTCGGCAACGTGCACGAACAGGTGCTGGCGAACTACCTCAAGAACGAATACCCGCAGACCGTCGCGGTGGTTCTGTCGAAGATCAAACCCGACCACGCGAGCCGCGTGCTGGCGCTGCTGCCCGAAGGCTTCGCGATGGAAGTCGTCATGCGCATGCTGCACATGGAAGCGGTCCAGAAGGACGTGCTGGAATCCATCGAAAAGACGCTGCGCACCGAGTTCATGTCGAACCTCGCGCGCACCGCGCGCCGCGACAGCCACGAAATGATGGCCGAAATCTTCAACAACCTCGACCGCAACACCGAAGCGCGCTTCCTCACCGCCCTCGAAGAACGCAACCGCGAGTCGGCCGAGAAGATCAAACAGCTCATGTTCACCTTCGAGGACCTTGTGCGCCTCGACACGGCCGGCGCGCAGACCCTGCTGCGTCACGTGGAAAAGGAAAAGCTGGCCCTCGCGCTCAAGGGCGCGTCCGACGGCGTCAAGGAACTGTTCTTCGCCAACATGTCCGAGCGCGCCGGCAAGATGCTCAAAGACGACATGGACGCGCTGGGTCCGGTGCGACTCAAGGACGTGGAAGAAGCGCAGAACGAAGTCGTCACGCTCGCCAAGGAACTGTCGAACTCCGGCCAGATCGTCATCTCCGAAGGCAAGGAAGACGACGAGTTGGTTTACTAACGGAACATCGAGATGGCACGTACGGCGAAATTCCTGTTCGAGCGTTCATTCGACGACCCGTCGAAGCTCTATCTGCCCGGCGAACGGCGCCGCTCGGAAATCGAAGCCGAGGCGGCCGCCGAAGCGGCCACGCGCCTGGAACAGGAGATGGAAGAGCAGTTGGCCCGCGAAGCCGCGAACTTGCCGCCCCCGCCGCCCGTCGCCAAAGCTGAATACACGCAAGCCCAGCTCGATGCCGCCAAGGAAGAGGGCTATATCCAGGGGCATGGGGCTGCTTTGGAAGAGGCCGCGACCGCGCGTGAACACTACGCCGCCGACGCCCTCAATTTGATCGCTCAGGGCCTTTCCGGGCTCAACGCCCAGCAGGCCGCCGCGAACAAGGACCTCGCGCATTTCGCCATGCGCATGGTGTACGGGCTGGCCCAGAGGTTGTTGCCGCGCCACGCGCAGGCGCATGCCGTGGATTTGATCGAGGAGTTTGTGCGCAAGGTGCTGCCGCTGGCGGTGGGCGAACCCCGCCTCATCGTGCGCAGCCATCCGATGATCGCCGAGGACCTCGAGACGCGCCTGAAGGATGTTTTCGCCCGGTCATCGTTCCAGGGCAGCTTCACCGTGGTCACCGATTACGAAGTCCAGCCCGGCGACTGCCGCCTGGAATGGGACGGCGGCGGCGCCGACCGCGACGAAGCCCGCATCTGGGCGGATATCCGGGAAGTGGTGGCGGCGAGCTTCGGCGATGTCGATGTCGACGCCCTGGACGCCGCGGCGGACCGGAGGACGGCGCAGCCGGCCGGCGCCCCCGAACCGGCGGGCGAGGCCCATTAAGAGTCTATTTCAACCGGCCGCGTAAGGTGGCCACCACGGTCTATCGAAGACCGGCAGGAGAGAAGAGATGTCAGAGCAAGACAGCGGCAAGAAGGGCAAATCCGTCAGCGAACTTTCGCTCGACGAGATTGAGAACGATGCCAAGTCGGCCAAGACCAGCGATCAGGACGATTCGTGGGACGATCCCGCCGACATCCCCGACAAGCCCCGTTCCGCCCAGGATCTGGAAGCCGTTTACGACATTCCGGTGCGCGTCTCCGCCGTGCTCGGCAAGTCGTCCATGCAGGTCAACGAGCTGCTGAAATTGGGGCGCGGCGCGGTCGTGGAACTCGACCGCAAGGTCGGCGAAGCGATCGACATTTACGTGAACGACCGCCTGGTGGCGCGCGGTGAAGTCGTCGTGGTCGACGACCGCCTCGGCATCACCATGACGGAAATCATCAAGACGCAGAAAGCCTAAACAAAACGACCCCCTCCTTCCCTCCCCCTTTCAGGGAGAGGGATAGAAAAGAAGGACAAAAGTGATGGCCGAACACGTCGAAAAGATCCCGCACCTCGCCCGCCGCACCATGTTCGACGGCGCGACTGTCCTCGGCCTTGCCGGCGGCATCCTTCTGGTCGTGATCGCCATCGGTCTCGGCGGCTCCGCGAGCGCCTTCTTCAATATCCCCGGCCTTCTCATCGTGGTCGGCGGCACCATGGCCGTGACCACCGTCTGCTTCACCATGTCGGATGTCGCGCGCACCGTCGCCGTCATCGGCTCGACCTTCATGGCCCGCGAGCGCGACCCGCAGGACGTCGCCTACACCATGCTTGAGCTCTCGGATTTTTCGCGCAAACACGGCGTGCTCCGTCTGCAAGGTCAGCCGCTGCAGCGCTTCGCGAAAGAACCGCTGCTGTTCAAGGCGCTTTCGATGTTGGTTGAAGGCCTGCCGGAAAAAGACATCGCCGACATCCTCAACGAAGACCTCGCCGCGACGACCGCGCGCGTGCAACGTTCGGCAAACGTGCTGCGCAAGGCGGCTGAAATCTCGCCGGCCATGGGCCTGATCGGCACACTGATCGGCCTCGTGCAGATGCTGGGCAATCTTTCGGATCCGAGCGTCATCGGCCCGGCGATGGCGGTGGCGCTGCTCACCACCTTCTACGGCGTCGTTCTCGCCAACATGGTGTTCAACCCGCTGGCCGCGAAGCTGGAACGCAATGCCGCGGAAGAACATCTCGTCGGCTACATCTATACCCTCGGCACGCTGTCCATCATCCGCAAGGACGCTCCGCGCCGCCTGGAAATGCTGCTGAACAGCGCGCTTCCGCCGGAAAGCAAGGTGCGCTTCGCCGGTGAACGCGACTAGCGTTGACCCGTTCGCGTCCGCGGACGATAACTACGCAAGATTTCTGAGCTAGGACTACTCATGCGGTTGTTGATCATCGGATCGCTGGGCGGGCAGGTCGGCGCGGCAAGCCGGATTGCCATGCAGCGCGGCGCCAAAGTCATCCAGGCCGAAGGCATCGGCCAGGCGATGGACGTGCTGCGCTCCGGCCAGGGCGCCGACGTCGCCATGGTCGACGTCGCCTTCGACATCGAACAGCTGCTGACCGCCATGAAGGCCGAGCGCATCACGCTGCCGGTCGTCGCCTGCGGCGTCGAGACCGACAGCCGCGCCGCCGTCGCCGCCATCAAGGCCGGCGCGAAGGAATATATCCCGCTGCCCCCGGACGCGGACCTCATCGCCGCCGTGCTGGAAGCCGTTTCCGCCGACCAGGACACGCTGGTCTATCAGGACCCGGCCATGGACCGCGTGCTCCAGATGGCCAAGAAGGTCGCCGCGAGCCCGGCCTCGGTGCTGATCACCGGCGAATCCGGCACGGGTAAGGAACTGGTCGCGCGTTTCCTGCACCGGAACAGCCCGCGTAAAGACCGCCCGTTCGTCGCCGTGAACTGCGCCGCGATCCCGGGCGAACTCCTGGAATCCGAACTCTTTGGGCACGAAAAAGGCGCCTTCACAGGCGCCATCGCCCGCCGCCTCGGCAAGTTCGAGGAAGCCAACGGCGGGACTCTGCTGCTCGACGAAATCACCGAGATGGATCTGAAGCTGCAGGCCAAGCTCCTGCGCGCGATCCAGGAAAAAGAAGTGGTGCGCATCGGCTCCAATACGCCGGTGAAGGTGGACACGCGCATCGTCGCGACCTCCAACCGCAACATGGAAGAGACGGTGAAGAGCGGAAAATTCCGCGACGACCTCTACTTCCGCCTCAACGTCGTGAAACTGGTGATGCCGCCCTTGCGCGAGCGTCCGAAGGATATCGACGTCCTGGCGCTGCACTTCGCCAAGATTTGCGCCGAGGAAAACGGCCTTGCCTATAAGCCGATCTCCGCGGGCGCCATGGCGGCGCTGAAGGCTCACAATTGGCCGGGCAACGTGCGCGAGTTGGAGAACACCCTGCACCGCGCCGTGCTCCTGGCCGGCGGCGATGAGATCGACGTCGAGTCCATCATGCTGATGGGCGCCGAAGGCGGCGCGGGCGCGGCCCCCGGCACCGGGGGCCTGGTGGGCCGGACGGTCGCGGACGTGGAACGCGACCTGATTATAGATACGCTGAAACACACCCTCGGCAATCGGACCCACGCAGCCAAGATTTTGGGCATCTCTATCCGTACGTTGCGTAACAAACTCAATGCGTACGTGCAGGACGGCGTAACCGTTCCGGCGCCGGGCGCAGGGGAACTCGCCTAAGTCGCTTACATCAACGCCGATAGAGTTCCGCTGCCGCGTCTTTTTAGATGCGCGCCTTCGCGCACGGGCCCCTGGAGCCGGCGCGCTGGCTTAGACTTTTTCTCAGGATCGCTTAGACTGCCCGGAACGAACAACGGTCCGGACGGGTTCATGCGCCTCGCACGTCTTCTTCTCGGAGCTTCGTTTCTCGGCCTGGCCGCCCTGCCCGCGCAGGCGCAGGACTATTACGCCATCACCGCCATCAACTTCTTCACCTCGGCCTGCGTCAGCAATCTGGCGAACCCGGACGCCATCAGGGAACGCGCCAACCGGCGCTATCAGCCGGTGAAGGATCCGGCCGAGCTCGCCAACTACATCGGCAACGATCGTAAAGGCCAGGCCTGGCGCCTGCCGGGGCGCGGCGAACGCCGCTTCGTCCTGTCGCTGGCCTCGGACACCGGCGCCTGCACCGTGTTCGTCGAGTCCGCCAACCGCGACGTGGTGGAAAAGGAATTCCGCGCCCTGGTGCAGCGCGCGGGCCAGCCGGGCGTCAGCATCGAGACGGAGAGCGATCTGACCCTGCCGACGAAAAGCGGCCCCGGCTTGATGCTGTCGATGAGCGCCACCGACGACAAGACCGGCGGCGGCTATCTGTTCACGCTGGTCGCCGGCAACGAGACCGGCGCGCTGTTCACCGGCAAGCCGATCCAGATCAGCATGCAGATGATGAAAGTCGACGGGAATAAAGGCGGCAGGCTGAAATAGCCGCCTTTATTCCGAAGGCGGCGTTTCCGGCGCCGGCTCAGCCGGCGCGGGTTCAGCCGGCGCAGGTTCGGCCGGCGCAGATTCGGCAGGAGGCGCCGCGCTCTGCGGCGTATTGATGAGCTGCCAGAAGCGGTCGCGGAGCGCACCGGCTTCCGAGGACAGATCCGTCTCGACGATGAAATCCTTCAAACGGTCCTGACTCGGCATCAACGCCGGATCGTTCTTGATCTCCGGTTTGATATAGAGCGCCGAGGCGGCGACGGCATTGGCGTACCCCGTCGCGTTGCTGGCGCGCGCGGCGACTTCGGGACGCAGCACATAGTCGATAAGCTTGCGCGCCGTGTCCGGATTGGCGGCGGCCTTGGGGATCGCGAACAGCGCGAACCAGGCCACCGTGCCTTCCTGCGGAATGACGTACTTCAACTCGGGTCCGCGCCCCGCAGCGGCGATCATCGCACGCGCCTGGAACACGTCGCCCGAGGTCGCGAGCGCGAGACACACATCGCCGACGGCGAGACTATCGACCACATCCGAGGCCGTGAACTTCGAGATCGACGGACGTACGCCTTCCCAGAGGCGCGTCGCGGTTTCCGTATCCTCGACCGCGCCCGATTCAGGCGGGAGGCCGAGGTAGCGCAGCGCGATCGGGAAGGCGCCGCGCGGCGTATCAACCACCTGGACGCCGCACGCGGCGAGCTTGGCCAAGTGTTCGGCGTTGAACAGCAGCGACCATGAGTCGCGCGGAACATCGGCCGAAAGGCGGGCGGCGATTTTCGCCTGATCGAACGCGAGGCCCAAGGTGCCCCAGGCCGCGACGATGCCGTGATGCTTGCCCGGGTCGTAAGAGTCCGCACGCGCCATGATCGCGGGATCGAGATTGCCGCCGTTGAGGAGACGGTCCGGCGAAAGCTCGCTCAGCAGATCGGCGTCCGACAGGCGCTTCAGTCCAATGCCGGACGTCAGGACGAGATCGTGCGTGAGCGCGCCGCCGCGCGCCAGCGTCTGAAGCTCCTCGAGCGTATCGTAGCGGTCGACGGCGACTTTAACGCCGGTGTCGGCTTCAAAAGCGGCGATGACGTCGGACGGCAGTACACGGCGCCACACCAGAACCCGCAGTTCTCCCGGCGCCGCCTCCGATCCGGCGGTTGCGGCGTCGGCGCCCGGCGGGCGCGCGGTCGGGACCGGCGCAAGCGTGAGATACAGCGCCCAGAATCCGATCAGAATCAGACTTAGGATACCGCCAAGCACCCAGGAGGGAATGCGCCGGGGCGGCGTTTTCGATTTCGAGACATCAGCCATGGCGCAATGTGTCCCGGATGGCCTTGAGCCCGCAAGTGGGCCGCACGCTCATTTTCCGGGGCGTCCGCCCGACAGTAACGGTCTTGTCTCGCCTCACGGCCATGGCTAGGTAGATGCGCAAGAAAAGGACCTCACGTGACAAGCGAAAAACCCGGCAACCGCATCCCGCGCACGGTCCTTATTACCGGCGCCGCGAAGCGCATCGGCCGCGCCCTGGCCGAAGATTTCGGCGCGCGCGGATGGTCGGTGGCGATTCATTACAATGGATCGAAGCAAGAGGCGGATTCCGTCGCGCAAAATGTGCGCCGGTCGGGGGGACGCGCGGTCACGCTGCAAGCCGACCTTGGCCAAGCCGACGATGCCGCCGCGCTGATGCCCAAGGCCGTGAAGGAATTGGGCGCCGTCGGATGCCTCATTAATAACGCCTCCATCTTTGAACAAGACGAAGCCACGAGCGCGACTCTCGACTCATGGGAGCGCCATCAGGCCGTGAATTTGCGGGCGCCGTTTTTCCTCACGCAGGCTTTCGCGAACCAACTGCCGGCGGAGGCCCACGGCGCGGTGATCAATATCATCGACCAGCGCATCTGGAACCTGACGCCGCACTTCATGTCCTACACCGTGAGCAAGACGGGCCTTTGGACGCTGACTCAGACACTGGCCATGGCGCTCGCGCCGCGAATCCGGGTGAACGCCATCGGCCCGGGTCCCACCCTGCCCAGCCCCTATCAGAACCAGGCGCAATTCGACCGCCAGCAGGCCCGCATGCCGTTGGGCCGGGGGGCCAACCCCGCGGAAATTTGCGCCGCGGCCCACTTCATCCTTGAAGCGCCGGCCATGACGGGCCAGATGATTGCCTTGGACGGCGGCCAGCACCTCGGCTGGACGGGGGACGCCAATGACCATGATTAGTCAGGACCATGACTAAGGTGCGCCTATGAATACGCCGGCCGGCAAGCCCGTGATCGAACCCCTTCGCATCGCCGATGCGGCCCTCGGCCTGCGGCACGTCTTCGTGCGCGACCTCGTCGTGGCCTGCAACATCGGCATCCACCAACACGAGAAAACGGGCCCACAGCGGGTCCGGATAAGCGTGGATCTTGGGGTCCTCGAGGGCCTCTCGCCGCATGACGACAAGCTTGAAAACGTCGTCTGTTATGAGGAAATCGTGACCCGGGTTCGCGGCATCGTCGCCGACGGGCATATCAATCTGGCCGAGACGCTGGCCGAGCGCATTGCCAGCGTCTGTCTCCAGAACCCCCTGTGCCGGTCCGCCCGGGTGCGGGTCGAGAAACTGGACGTGTTCGCGGATGCGAACGGGGCCGGCGTCGAAATCGAGCGGCTGTCCAAAATCCCGCTCCGGTAGTTACACACGGGGGCCCTCTCTCGCCTCCGACTCGCGGGAAACCTGGGATTTTTCGCAATCGAATCGCAACCCAGGGCCATGGACAGGGGCAAGTCAAGGTAAGTTGTGCACAACGATCCGATAGGTTTTTTGCTTGTCCGTTGCGGCGGCGCAAACCATGCCGGAGTCGCAACGAACCGGGCCCTGTCATAAAAAAAGTTAAATAATTCAAAATGATAGTTTTTATGCCCTTTTTTTGGGCATAGGGAACAAAAACCCCAATAGCTTAGGTAGAGCCCCCGTCGGGCCCTACATTTCAACAGACTTATCCACAGGATTCGTGGATATCCGTCACGGGACGGTCACACCCCTGAAAATCAGCCCGGCCCGTGAACCCGAGGTCTGTGGAAGATGTCTGTAAAACCAGCGCGCGCCTCCCGGTTTTGGATTGCGGGCCGGGGGTAAACCTCGCAAGTAAGGGCACATGGTTCACGTCCCCGACACGCCGCCGCCCGCCGAAGACGCCCTCGATCCACCCGTAACGCCACCCGTCACGGATGCGCCGGCCCCGGCGGACAGCGGCAAAGGCCTCGGCGTGCTCACCGAGGCCGTGAAGACCCTGAGCGGGGCTCCGGGGGTCTACCGGATGCTGAACGCCAAGGGCGACGCCCTGTACGTCGGCAAGGCCAAGAACCTCAAAAAGCGGGTGTCGTCGTACCTGCGCGTGGGCCGTATGCCGCTGCGTCTCCAGCGCATGATTTACGAGACCCATAGTTTCGAAGTGGTGGTGACCCACACCGAGGCCGAGGCCTTGCTGCTGGAAAGCAACCTCATCAAGCAGCTGAAACCGCGGTACAATATCATCTTCCGGGACGACAAGTCGTTCCCCTACATCATGATCGAAGGCGGTCATGACTATCCGCGCATCCTGAAGCACCGCGGGGCGCGCGCGAAAGGCAGCGAGTATTTCGGGCCTTTCGCCTCGGCCCATTCCGTGAACGCGACCCTGACCACGCTTCAAAAGGTGTTCTTGCTCCGCAGCTGCACGGACGCGGTCTATTCCAGCCGCACGCGGCCGTGCCTCTTGTTCCAGATCAAACGCTGCTCGGCGCCGTGCGTGGGCCGGATCGCGAAGGACGACTATGCCGACCTCGTGCGTCAGGCGCGCGATTTCCTGACCGGCGACAGCCAGACGGTGCAGCAGGAACTGGCCCGGCGCATGGATGCGGCGGCGGCCGAGCTCCAATACGAAGCGGCCGCGTCGTTCCGGGACCGTATCCGGGCCATGACCCAGGTCCAGGCGCATCAGGACATCAACGTGGCGGGTGTCGGCGAAGCCGACGTGGTGGCGCTGCACCGGGCCGGCGGAAACGCCTGTGTGCAGGTGTTTTTCTTCCGCGGCGGCCAGAACTTCGGCAACCGCGCCTACTTCCCCGCCCACGCGGGCGACGAAGAGGACGGCGCGATCATGGAAGCCTTCCTCGCCCAGTTCTACGAGTCCTTCGCCGCGCCGAAGGAGATCCTCACCAACGTCGCGCCGCCCAACGTGGATCTCATCACGGAGGCTTTGACCCTGCGCGCCGGACGCAGCGTCACCATTGCCCAGCCGCAGCGCGGCAACCGGCGCAAGCTGATGGATCACGCCGAGATCAACGCGCGCGAAGCGCTGCTGCGCCGCATGGCCGAGAACACGGCGCAACGGAAATTACTGGAAAGCACGGCGCAGGTGTTCGGCCTCGCCACTCCGCCGCAGCGCATCGAGGTCTACGACAACTCGCATATCTCGGGCACCGGCACCGTGGGCGCGATGATCGTCGCCGGCCCGGAAGGCCTGATGAAAAACGCCTACCGCAAGTTCAACATCAAGGCCGCCGAACTCGCGCCCGGCGACGACTACGCCTCCATGCGCGAGGTGATGACGCGCCGCTTCAGCCGCGCGCAAAAGGAAGATCCCGAACGCACCCTTGGCCAGTGGCCCGACCTCGTGTTGCTCGACGGCGGCGTCGGGCAGCTGAACGTGGCGCTGAAGGTGCTGGCGGACCTCGGTATTTCGGACTTGTGCATCGCGGCCATCGCCAAGGGCCCGGACCGCAATGCGGGGCGCGAGCAGTTTTTCATGCCGGGCCGCGAGCCGTTCATGCTGCCGCCCAATCACCCCACGCTCTACTTCCTGCAGCGCCTGCGCGACGAGGCGCACCGGTTCGCGATCTCGGCGCACCGCGCCAAGCGCTCGAAAGCCATCGGCCAGTCGCTGCTCGATGAAGTGACCGGCATCGGTGCCGTGCGCAAGAAGTCACTTTTACGTCATTTCGGTTCGGCCAAGGCCGTGGCCGCCGCGGGCCTCCAGGATTTGCAAGCCGTGCCCGGAATCAGCGCCGCGACGGCGAAAAAAATCTATGACCATTTCCATCCCGGCGGGTAGAGTCGCCGGGAAGAGAAGGACACGCCGTTTTGCTGAATTTGCCGAACCTCCTGACCATCTCGCGGATCTTCGTGATCCCGATCGTGCTCGTGCTGATCGTGTTCGACGAAGCGTGGGCGCGGTGGACGGCGTGCGGCCTTTTCACCCTCGCCGGCATCACGGATTTCTTCGACGGCTACCTCGCCCGGCGCTCCAACATGGTGTCGCCGCTGGGCCGCTTCCTCGATCCGATCGCCGACAAGCTGCTGGTGGTCGCGGTGCTGTTCATGGTCGTTGCCCTGCCGGGGCGCGTGAACGAATGGTCGCTGTTTCCGGCGCTGGTGATTCTCCTGCGTGAAATCATGGTCTCGGGCCTGCGCGAATTCCTCGCCGAGTTGCATGTCGGCCTGCCGGTGAGCAAGCTCGCGAAGGTCAAGACGACGGTGCAGATGGTCGCGCTCGGCTTCCTGATCGTCGGAGACGCCGGCCCCGACGCCATCCCGGCCAAGCTCATCGGCGAAATCGGCATTTGGGCCGCCGCCGTCATCACCCTTATCACCGGCTACGACTACCTGCGCGCCGGTCTCAAACATATGGCGGGAGACGCAAAGGCGTGATGACCGTCCTGTACTTCGCCTCGGTGAAGGAGAAGGTCGGCCTTTCCGAGGAACAGGTGGATCCGCCCGCGAACGTCGCGACGGTCAAGGATCTCATCGACTGGCTCGCGGTCCGCAGTCCCCGGCACGCCGAAGCCTTCGCAAGCCGCGGCATGATCAAGAGCGCCGTGGATCAAACCCACGTCCCGGCCTCCGCCTCCGTGGCCAATGCCCGCGAGGTCGCCTTTTTCCCGCCGGTCACCGGCGGATGACAACGGCCCCGTCGCACGTACGCGTCCAGTCCACCCCCTTCGATCCCGGCGCGGAACTCAACGCCTTCCTGAAAGAAACGCCGCAGGCCGGCGGCATCGCCGTCTTCATCGGCCAGATGCGCGACTTCAAGGGGCTGGACCGCGCGACGGGCGCGCGTGTCAGCGCGATGACCCTCGAACACTATCCCGGCATGGCGGAGAAGGAACTCGGCGCGCTGATCGACGAGGCGCGCGGCCGCTGGAAACTCGACAACGTGCGCGTCATTCACCGTTCGGGCGACCTGGCGCCCTCGGATCCCATCGTGTTCGTCGCGGCGGCCTCGGCGCACCGCGCCGACGCGCTCGAAGCCTGCACGTTCCTCATCGACTGGCTCAAGACCAAAGCCCCTTTCTGGAAGAAAGAAACGACCGGAGCGGACGCCGCATGGGTCGATGCAGCCGGCGCGGACGACGCGCGCGCCGCGCGCTGGGACAAAACTTAGCTCACTTTCGTTGCAATCGCGGCGCGTGCAAACGCTGTGGTTGCAGAGGATTCATGCAACGTAAGCGCCTGCGCGGGTGTTCTTGTCGCATCACCGTTGTTGTCGCCAGAAGGGCGTCCCTTGGCTGCGTTGTTCGAGATCATTCAGTACGAAGTGCAGGTGCTCCAAGGCGGGAACTGGCACGTTCGTACGCGGTTCACCCGCGCCGAACGCGAGCACGCGTTCACCGAAGCGCGGCGCGCCGATCTCAATGACATGCTGCCGGCCCGCGTGGTCCGCGACGTCTACGATCCGCAGAGCGGGCACAGCCGAGAAACCGTCATCTTCTCGAGCGAGCGGGCGAAAACGCACGGCACGCGCGGAGCCGCTCCCGCCGCGCCGCGCGCCAAATCCGCGCGCCGCGCCGCATCGAAAAGCCAGCACGCCCCGTTCAACGAAAAACCGGCCCCACTTGTCTTCCGCGCCGTCATGGCGCTCGGCGTGGGCCTCCTGACCGCGCTGCTCGTCACCTCCATCACCACCTGGATGACAGCGCAGCCGCCGGAAAGCTTTGCCAGCGTGCTCGCGCGAACGCCGTCATCGGGCTCTCCCATGACCCTGTTCGTGGCCGTGATGCTGTTCGGCGTGTTCACAATGATGCGCGGGCCGCTCGGCATTTCGCGTCTGGCGCGCAGCTTGGGCGCGATGCTGGAGCGGGAACCGGACGCACCGGCCGAGACCGTGCCGCGCGTACGGACGAAGGCGCCCCCGGAACGCGCCGGAGTGCCCATGCCGCCGGAACTCGACCCGGACACGCACCTTCTCTCCCTCGCCCGCGTGACGCTCGCGCGTTTCTTTACGGAAGCCGCGCCCACGAACGCCGCCAACGCGGTCGAGGACACACTGGGCCGGCGCGGGCTCGCGCTCTATCTCGCGGGCGCGGTCAGCGAACTCGCGTCACACATCGAGATGCCCTCGCCCGGCGATCTTCTGGCGCAGATCGCGCCCGATCTTCTGCAGGCCGCCGTGAAAGACGCGCTCACCGAATTGCGCGACCTCGGCATGGCGGACACCGCGCTTTTGTCCGCCGGCCGCGCCGGGATGCGCAAATATGTGACGGCGCCCGACGACCGCCCGTCGATGGCGACAGCCTTGGTCACCTGGCACAAGGCGATGCGCGCCGACGCGCAGATGCCGCCGGTCCTGCGCGAGATGAAGGCGTCCTAGCCTCAAGGCATCACAATCGCGCGCCCTGGACCCTGGGCCCCGCGGACCAAACACGACCGAAAGGTCTTAAGCGGCGCTCGAGATCGGCGGCTTGCCCACGACGATGTCGAAGTCCGACATCAGGTTGCGGCAGATTTCGCCCGGGGTGAACTTGTACTGGCTGATCTCGCGCACCGGCGTGACTTCCGCGGCGGTGCCGGTCAGGAAGCATTCGGTGGCCTTCGCGAGTTCATCCGGGAAGATCGCGCGTTCGACGACCTTGTAGCCGCGCTTGCGGGCCATCTCCATGACCGCGCGGCGCGTGATGCCGTCGAGGAAGCAGTCCGGCGTCGGCGTGTGGATTTCACCGTTGAAGACGAAGAACACGTTGGCGCCCGTGGCTTCGGCGACCTGCCCGCGATAATCGAGGAACATGGCGTCGTCGTAGCCGTCGCGCTCGGCCTTATGCTTGCTGATCGTGCAGATCATATAGAGGCCCGAGGCTTTCGCTTTCACGGGTTCGGTTTCTCCCGACGGACGCTTCCAGTCGGACCATTGAAGTCTTACGCCCTTGAGGCGCGCTTCCAGGCTGAAGTATTGCGCCCACTGCCAGCTCGTGATCGCGACGTTGATGCGCGAGTCCTGCGCGCCGACACCCATCATCTCGCTGCCGCGCCACACGATCGGGCGCACGTAGGCGTCCGTCTGATTGTTGGCCTTCAGGGTTTCGTAGGTGGCGTCGTTGATCTGCTGCGGCGTGAAGGGGATCGCCATGTCGAGCATCTTCGCCGAGAAGAACAGACGGTCGGTATGCTCTTCCAGCTTGAACACCTTGCCGCTATACGCGCGCTCGCCTTCGAAGACCGACGACGCGTAGTGAAGGGCATGGGTGAGGATGTGGACCTTGGCGTCACGCCACGGCACCAGTTGGCCATTCATCCAGATAAAGCCGTCACGATCGTCAAACGAAGCGCCCATGGAGACCTCCTAACGCGCGGACGCGCCTCGGCTCGTTCCGTGGCGCGTAATTTTATTACTTAATAAACCGTACATTTGGTAACATTCGAAACATCTTCACGTCAATACTGGTAACAAATGGAGCTATTTATGTCAACAGTACTGACATAATCGTCCCACACGCTATGCTCTGGGTGAAGCTTTCGAGAAAGTGCGCGACCATGGCCGAACCAAAAACTATCGTCAATCCGCTGTTCCTGCGTGAGGACGACCTCCGCCAAGCCATTGAATTGCTGTTCTTTGCCTACCGCGACTTTACCGCGCGGGGCGACGCGATCCTCGCGCGGCAACATTTCGGCCGGGCCCATCACCGCATCCTTTATTTCGTCGGCCGCTACCCCGGAATTCCGGTCGGCGATCTTCTGGATATCCTCAACATCACAAAGCAGAGTTTGTCCCGGGTGCTGAGTCAGCTCGTGCGCGAGGAATACGTGTTGCAGAAGCCCGGCACACGCGACCGCCGCCAGCGGCTGTTGTACCTGACCGACAAAGGCAAGACATTGGAACGCGAACTGACCAGCGAACAGCGGATGCGCTTCGCCGCCGCCTATAAGGACGCGGGCGCCGTGGCCGTCGAAGGCTTCCGCAAGGTGATGCTCGGCATCATGGACGCCAAGGCCCGCAAGCGCTTCCTCAGCCCCTTTGAAACATGAACACCTCCGTCCCCGCCAAGAGCAGCGAGCCTTATCCGCCGCACATCCTGGTGGTGGACGACGACACGCGCTTGCGGACCCTGCTGAAGAAGTTCCTGGGCGAAAGCGGCTACATGGTCAGCGCGGCCGCCAACGCGGCCGAGGCGCGGCGCCAGATGAGCTCGCTGACGTTCGATCTTCTGGTCGTCGATGTGATGATGCCCGGCGAGGACGGTTACGCCCTCACCAGGACCATTCGCGCGCAGAGCAACGTGCCGATCCTAATGTTGACGGCCATGGGCGAAGCGACGAACCGCATCAAGGGCCTCGAGCTCGGCGTCGACGATTACATGGCCAAGCCGTTCGAGCCGAAGGAACTGGTCTTGCGCATCGGTTCGATCCTGCGCCGCGCGCCGCCCCCGCCGCCGCAAGCCGTTTCAAAAACCGAACTCAAATTCGGCGCCTGCCGCTACGACATGATGCGCAAGCAGCTCACGCAGAACGGCGAGCCCGTGCATCTCACCGTCGCCGAGAACGAGCTTCTCCATACCCTCGCGCAAAAGGCCAATGAGGCCATCGAGCGCTCGGACCTTGGCGTCACCGAGGACGCCGGCTTCAATCCGCGCACGATCGACGTGCAGATCACCCGGCTTCGGCGCAAGATCGAGCCGGACCCGCGCCAGCCGCGCTATCTGCAGACGGTGCGCGGCACCGGCTACATGTTGAGGACAGATCCGTGACGCCTTTGGACAAGAGCGGCGCACCGGGCGCACACATGCCCCAAAACTCCTGGCTGAAGTGGCCGGAGCCGGCGGCGCTCGAGCGCATCATGCCGCGGACCCTGATGGCGCGCGTCAGCCTGACCATCGTCGTGCCGCTGATCCTGGTGCAGCTCATCTCGACCTACGTGTTCTACGACAATCACTGGGACACCATGAGCCGGCGCATGACCCAGGACCTGGCCGGGGACATCGCCTCGGTCTCGGCCCTCATGGCCGAGTTCCAGGATCCGGCCCAGCGCGAATGGGTCGCGGCCAACGCCAAGCAGACCATGGAGCTCGACATCAGCTTCACCGCGGGCGCCAAGCTGGAACGTGTCGATGCGGTGAACGAACCGGAGGATCTCGCGCTCTTCCGGGAAGCCTTGCGCGGCGTTTTGCGCCAGCCCTTCTCCATTGACCGTTTTGCCTTCCGCACCGATCGTCTTGTCGCCATCCGCGTGCAGACGGAAGACGGCGTCATCACCGTGCTCGCGCCCCGAAGGCGCATTTTTTCCAACAGCACGCTGGTCTTCGTGATCTGGATGGTCGGCTCCTCCATGCTGCTCTTCGGCGTCGCGACCGTGTACCTGCGCAGCCAGGTCGCCATCGTGCGCCGGCTGGCGCGCGCGGCGGAAAACTTCGGCAAGGGCCGCGAGGTGCCGGACTTCCCCAGCGACGGGCCTTACGAAGTGCGTCAGGCGGCGCGGGCGTTCAATCTGATGCGCGCGCGCATTCAGAGGCAGATCGCCCAGCGTACTGAAATGCTGGCGGGCGTTTCGCACGACCTGCGCACGCCGCTGACGCGGCTTAAGCTTCAACTGGCGATGATGGAGAATCGTTCGCAGGACATCGCGGATTTACGCGAGGATGTCGCCGAAATGGAACGCATGCTGGAGGCCTATCTGGCTTTCGCGCGCGGCGACGGCGCCGAGGAGGCCGCCCCGACCAACGTTGCCGAATTGATCGAGGGCGTCGTGAGCAGGTTCCGCCGCGACGGCAGGGGAATCGGCCTTGCGACCAGCGGACTGCCGAAACAGATCGCCCTCAAGGCCGTGGCTTTCGAACGATCGCTGGGCAATCTCATCAGCAACGCGGCGCGCTACGGCACGCGGGTCGAGGTGCATGCGCGGCGCATCGAGGGCTCGATTCAGATCGATGTGGATGACGACGGACCCGGCATTCCCGCCGACAAGCGCGAGGAGGTGTTCCGCGCTTTCCATCGCCTGGAACCTTCGCGCAACCCGGAAACCGGCGGCATCGGCCTGGGCTTGACCATTACCCGCGATATCGTGCGCGGCATGGGCGGCGAGGTGACTCTGGTGGACAGCCCGCTGGGCGGTCTTCGCGCGACGGTGACGATTCCACTCTAGGCATCGTCCGCCGAGAGACGGGCCAGGGAAATAGCCTGGAGCAGGTGTTCCTCGTTCACGGGCTTGTCCAAAACGGCCAGGACGCCAGCGCGCAGCGCGCGCTGCTTCAGCGCAGCGTCGGCACGGCCCGTAAACATGATCACGGGAATTCTGATGTCGCGGGCCCGCAGCGTCTCGACGAGTTCGACGCCGGTCATCCCGGGCATATGATTGTCGAGAACCAGGCAGTCGCTGTGCTGAAGGATCTCCGCGTCCAGCAGCGCCGCCGCTGAAGCAAATGCGTTCACCGGCAGGCCGTGCGATTCGAGCAAAGCGCGGGTGGAATCCCGCACCGGCTCGTCGTCATCAACCACAAAAACCCAAGGCTCACGCAAGGCCATGCGCCTCTCAAATGCGATGTACACGGCCGAAAACCTACGCGAGCGATGGCACGCTCGATATACGTAGAAGTCCTTAGAGCCTTAAGTGGCCGCCGAAATCTCGATCTTGGCCGCAAGCGCCATGCGCACGAGATCCGAGAGGCTGCGGGCCTGCAATTTCTCCATCACGCGCCCCCGGTGCACTTCCACGGTCCGCGGTGAGATGTCCATGCGGTGAGCAATGACTTTATTAGGGCGTCCGGCCACGAGATGTTCCATGACCTCGCGTTCGCGCGCGGTGAGCTGCGCGATGCGCGTCTCGGCCTCCTGCGCGGCCGCGCTCTCGCCGCGGCTGCGACGGCTCTGCGCCAGTCCCCGTTCGATGCCGGCACGCAAAACCTCGTCGTCAAACGGCTTCTCGATAAAATCCACCGCCCCGGCCTTCATGGCGCGCACGGCCAACGGGACATCGCCGTGGCCGGTGATGATAACGACGGGCAATCCCCATCCGCGCCGGATAATCTCTTCCTGAAGCTCGAGCCCATCCATATCGGGCATGCGGATGTCGGCGATCACGCAGCAAGCCTCCTTCGGCCTGAACCCCTCCAGAAAGGCCCTGGCGGACTCGAACGGCTCGACCGCGAACCCTTCCGCTTCCAGCAGCGCCGCGAGGGAGTCGCGCACGGCCGCATCGTCATCCACCACGAAGATCGAACCTTTCCCAGTACCTTCGGTGGTGACTTGGCTCATCGCACGGCCTCTTCATCATACCCGTCGTGAGCGACAGGCAACTGAAAACTAAAAGTCACGCCGCCCCCCGGGTTGGCGGCGGCGGTCATCTTTCCCCCGTGGGCCTCAACTATAGAGCGGCAAATGGATAGGCCAATGCCCATTCCGTCGCTCTTGGTCGTCACGAATGGCTGAAACAGCTTCGAAGCGACCTCCTCGGAAAGCCCCGGTCCCGTATCGGAAACCGCAACCCTGACGAAGTCATCGCCGTCGAGCGCGGTCGAGAGGCCGAGTTCGCGCCGTTCACGGCCCGCCATGGCTTCAAGCGCATTGCGCACGAGGTTGAGCACAATCTGTTGGATCTGAATTTTATCGATCAAAACCTGCGGCAGAGTCTCGTCGAATTTGGGCGTGACCGTGACGCCGGAATCCGCGGCGCCGACAAAGGCCAGGGCCACGGCTTCCTCGATCACCTTGTTGACGTCTTCGGGCGCGCGATTGCCTTCACGCTTTTCCACGAAGTCCCGCAGACGCCGGATGATCTGGCCGGCCCGGATCGTCTGACCGGCCGCCTTATCGAGCAGTTCCTGCACCTTCGGGCGCGTCGCCTCGAGTCCCTGGTCGAGGGTGCGGCGCGCCGCCTTGACGTAGTTGGCCGCCGCGGTCAGGGGCTGATTGAGCTCATGGGCGAGCGCCGAACTCATCTGCCCCATCGCGGTCAGGCGCGCGACGTGGATGAGCTCGGCCTGCAGGTCCTGGAGGCGCCGCGCGGCGCCCTCTCGCTCGGTGATGTCGCGGATAAAGCCGGTGAAAAGCCGGCGCTCGCCGATCCGGATCTCGCCGATATTCAGCTCTATCGGAAACGTCGTGCCGTCGCGCCTCAAGCCCATGACGACGCGTCCGATGCCGATGACGCGTTTTTCGCCCGTGGCGCGGTAATGCGCGAGATAACCGTCGTGGCGATCGCGGTACGGCGGAGGCATGAGCATCTTCACGTTCTGCCCAAGCACTTCGCTTTCCAGATAGCCGAACAGCCATACCGCCGCGGCATTGAGGGATTCGATGTTGCCCATCTCGTCGATGACGATGATCGCGTCGGGACCGGTTTCGAGGACGCTGCGCAGGCGCTCCTCACGTTCGCGGATCGCGTTTTCGGCCTCTTTCTGGGCAGTGATGTCCTGGATGAACCCGACGAACAGACTTTTGCCGTCCAACGCGCCTTCCCCCATCGACAGCAGGATCGGAAAGGCGGAGCCGTCCTTGCGCCGTCCGACCATCTCGCGCGGGCGTACGGATCCGCCCCCGTCCGGCCGCAGTATTTCGCCCAGAGGCGGCGGATTGTGCAGAAGGGCCGAGATACTCTTCCCGGCGACGTCGGCCGCGGTATAGCCGAACTGGCGTTCGCACATGGGATTGAAGAGTTGTATGCGCCCGGCAGCGTCGGCAACGACGATGCCGCTCGCCGCAGTGGTGACGAGAACGTCGAAGCGTGCGTGAACTTCCGCGGCGGAAAGTCCGGCCGTTTGCCCGATGCGTTCCATGGTCTAGCGCCGGCTCACAATCAGAATTCCCCGTCCATGCAGGCCGCGAAGCGCCCCAAAACCTGCGCCGGCGGAACGCCATACGTAAAAACCCGTACGAGCAACCCCCAATTTTAAGCGGCGGCGCCCTCGTCCATCCTCGCAACAGAGGAGCTCAGTCACGCGATGAGCGAGGAGCCTAACATGTTGCAGACCGCGCCTGGAACTCTCGCGAACGACCACGACACGGCCTCGTGGGCCAAGGACGCGTTCGTTTCAACGCCGCGCGCGATCGATCCGCTGGCCGGCCATGGCCTGCGGATCGCCGTCAAACGCGGTCAGGAAATTTTCGCCGAAGGCGATGCCGCCGAGAGCTGCTACCGACTTGCGGAAGGCAGCATCCGTCTCGTGAAACTCATGGCCGACGGACGCCGCCAAGTCTGTGAATTCCTGAAGGCCGGCGACCTGCTCGGTTTCGAAACCGACGAGGAATATTACTTCTCGGCCGAAGCCGTGAACGACTGCACGCTGATGCGTTATCCGCGCCGCGCCGTCGAGACGTTGCTCGCGGAAGACAAGCTCTTCGCACGTCATGTGCGCAAGGTGACTGTCCGCGGTTTGCAGGGTGCCTACCAGCGCATGGTGCTTCTCTGCCACAAGTCGGCGCAGGAACGCATTGCGTGGTTTCTCCTCGATGTGGCCGATCGCGCGGGACTCGAGAATGGATACATCCACCTGCCGATGACGCGCACGGACATCGCGAACTATCTGGGCATGGCCATCGAGACCGTGAGCAGGGTCCTGGGCCAGTTCAAGCAGAACGGCGCCCTTATTCAAAAAAGCCTCAACCGCATCCAGATCGTCGACCGCAATGCCCTGGAGCTTGTCCGGGGCGAGGTGTAACGGGCGCGGCGGCCGGGAAAATGCGGGCGAATACGGAACAACAAGGACGCGCTGCCGTTGTCGTTTCCAGTTCGATTCCCAGCCCCTTTGAGTCACGTGCAGGTGATCGTTGTCGCGAAATTGAAGTGTCCGGGTTGCGGACATAGCGGAACCGCCGAATGGACGGCGTACCGCCCCAAATTCCTCCGGGAGTTCAAGGCTATCAGCGGCAGGTTCGTCGCCGGCGGCGCCGGGCGCAACACCGCGTTCCAATGCCAAGGCTGCCGTTGCATCGCCGCGACGCTGGAAGACCTCGCGGCAGCCCGCGCCTAAACTCCCTAAGCTCCAAAATCGGCTTGCAAAGCCCGGTCGCCGCAGGTCCTCTTGCCCGAGGAACCCGAGGGGCATGCGGACGTGGATGCGGCCGATCTCAGATTGAATGTCACGGCCGAGGCGCTGGTCGCGCGGGCCCGCCGCGACGCAGCGGACAAAGCTGTCCAGGTCGAGACGCTGGCCACGCTCGCCGCCATCGGCGCATTCGAACACGGGGTCGATCTTGCGCACGCGGCGCTGTCGAAATTTCCCGAAAGCCCGGCGGTCAATCTCGCGGCGCTGCAGATATTTACCGCCTTAAAGGACCGGGCGGCGGCGGCGGACACGGCGGGGCTGCTCTGCCGGCACCGGCCGGACTCGCCGGGAGCCTGGCAGCGCTGGGCCATCCACGCCACCGCGGCTGGGCGCCACGCCGACGCCCGCGTCGCGTTCAAAGCCGCGCTCGCACAAGCGCCGCGCGCGGCGATCCTGTGGAACGGGCTTGCCGACGCAGCCATTCAGTGCGGCGATCTCGCCGAGGCGGA
Source organism: Rhodospirillaceae bacterium (assembly GCA_041919675.1). Classification (GTDB taxonomy): domain Bacteria; phylum Pseudomonadota; class Alphaproteobacteria; order Rhodospirillales; family Rhodospirillaceae; genus SHVO01. Next base: position 32,662 of record JAYRTJ010000004.1, read on the forward strand.
AGCGGCCCTGCGCCAATCGCTGACTCTCGAGGCCGGGCAGGCCCCGCCCGCCGGCCAACTTGGCCGCCTCCTGATGAAACGCGGCGCGCTTGGCGAAGCCGAGGAATGGATGGAACGCTCCATCGCCTCCGATCCAACGCTCACGGCCGTACACGTCAACTTGGCGGCTGTGCGCCTCAGGCTGAGGCGGCCCCACGCGGCGCTTGCCGCCGCCGCGGAGGCCGTGCGCCTGGCGCCCAATCTCGCCGGCGCACATGCGATCTATGGTCAGGTCCTCGTCGAGATGGGCCGCTACGCACAGGCAAGGACGTCCTTTCGAATCGCGCTCGCGTGCGATCCGGCGAATGCGGAAGCGGCCTATGGCCTCGCGCGCGCGTTGGCGAAGTCGGGTCACCCCGACCAGGCGGTCGCGGCGGCCGACGCATATCTCGCCCTCCGTCCAAACGACGCGCAAGCCGCTCACATGCGCTGCGCCTGGGCGCGCGAGCGTGTCACTTCCGCGCCGGACGACTACATACGCACGCTGTTCGACGGCGTTGCCGACCAGTTCGATGCGCACCTCGAAGGCGCCCTCGCCTATGACGCGCCGCAGCGCGCCGCGGCGCTCCTCAAAGAAATCTATCCCGCCCCCGACCATTTCCGGAAGCTGTGCGATATCGGCTGCGGAACGGGACTGATGGCGAAAACGCTGGCCGACCACTACGCCATTCCCGAATGCGTCGGCGTGGATCTGTCGCCACGGATGATCGCGCAGGCGCGGACGAAGTCGCTCTATTCGGAACTCATAGCGGGTGAAGGCGTCGCCACACTCGCCAGGATGGACCGGAGCTTCGATCTGATCACGGCCCTCGACATGCTGATCTACGTCGGTGACGCCGGTCCGTTCATGCGGGAAGCCGCGCGGCGTCTTGCCCGTGGCGGGGCGCTTGCGCTGTCTTTGGAAACCGCCGACGACATCGCGGATGTACGGCTTGAACTCACCGCGCGTTTTTCACACAACAAGGCGCACGTGATCGCGCAAGCGCAAAAGGAAGGGCTGTGTCTCGCGCGCGGCATTGATGTCCCGCTCCGCCGGGAAGGCGGCGCGGATGTGAAAGGCTACATTGCGGTGTTCGAGCGCCGATAGCGCCTACGGCACGATCAGGCGCCAGGCCGGTTTCGGCGGCGTGTCCTTGGCTTTCGGCTTCGGTTTCACGCCTGGCAAGGGCGTTCCGTCGACGTTCTCCTCCAGCCACCAGCCCGCTGTGCGGCCGTCGCCGTGCGGTTCGTACGGACGGTCGTAATAGAACGTGTAGACGGGCTTGCCTTTGTAGGCCCACTGCTTGCGGCCGTCCGCACGCTGGACAATGGTCCACTCGCCCGTCGGCGTCGCGTGTTCGGGCGCGCGGATGATCGGCCACACCGCCGCGCACACCGCGTCGCAATTGGACGCGCCGTCCGTGTCGCCCTCGAAGGTGTAAAGCGGCAGAAACGCAGGGAACGACTTGTACACCCACGTTGTGCCGTCACGCCCCAACGCGACTTCACCCGGATGATTGGGGTTGGGATCGCCTTCGGCCGCGCGCGCCATACCTGCCGTCAATAAACACACCGCGCTGAACGCGAAAAGGGCCGCACGCATGAGAAAAATCCTACGCCGCTTCGGTTTGCGACCGCCTGAACCCGCGGAATCGGGCGAGGCTTTCGGCGCGTTCCAGCGCCCGGTCGAGAGCCGCCATGGTTTTTGCGAGGTCGGCGCTGTCGTCGTCGATCCAGGCCTTGAGGGCGCAGGCGAGCACCATTTTGAGGCCCTGGATGCGGGCATAACCGAATAGACCGTCCGGCGAGACGCCGGCCGCAGCCAGCATCATCGCCGCGCTCCGGTCGGCACGGCACAGCGCGACGCCAACGGCCGGCGGATCGAAACGCGCGCCCGTGACGACGGCGCGCATGCCGTTACGGTTCGCATTCATCGCGTCGAACCTCTTCATGGCGATTTCAAAAAGGCGGTCGCGCACGCTGTCCGCGTCATCGCGCGCGGTCAGTCCTGTCAGCATGCGCGCATCGAGCCGGTCGAAGATCTTCGCGACAAGATGCGCGCGCGTCGGCGCGGCCAGGAGCACAGTCGCAAGCGGGAGGCCGGCGCGCACGGCCACGGCGGACATGGAAACATTGCGCCACCCCAGCGCCGCGGCCTCGGCGAGACCCGCGTCAACAATGCGGTCGGCGTCGGTGGTCGCGCCTTGCGGTTTTTTGGATTTGCTGCTGGGTTTTTTGGCCACTTTGACCTCCCGCGTGAACTAACCCGCCAGTTCCTTCGAGCGTTTCGCCGCCGCCGCGACGGCGCGCGCGAACAGCGGCTTCATGCCGCCGTCGGCCATCAGAACGTTCAACGCGGCCTCGGTGGTTCCACCGGGGCTGGTGACATTCTTGCGAAGAACCGCCGGATCGGTTTCTCCGGCTTCCATCAGCGCACCGGCGCCCGACACCGTGGCGCGCGCGAGTTGGGCGGCGAGATCGGGCGAAAGCCCGGCTTCGATCGCCGCGTCGCGCAGGCATTCGGTCAGCAGGAACACATAGGCCGGACCGCTGCCCGACACGGCCGTGACCGCGTCCATCTGAGCTTCATCGCCGATCCAGGTCACCTGGCCCACGGCGCTCATCAGGACTTCGCACACGCGCGCCTGGACTTCGCTGACGGTCGGCGCCGCGTATAGCACGCTGATCGCTTTGCCAACCGCCGCCGGCGTATTGGGCATCGCGCGCACCACTGCGGCTTCATCACCGAGGTGTTTGCGGAAATAAGACGTCGGCTTGCCGGCCAGCACCGACAGGTAAACCGGATGCTGCGGCGTGAAGGACTTGTAGGTGGGGATCACCTGATCGGCCATCTGCGGCTTCACGGCGAACAGAATGACGTCCGGACGGAAGTCGCGCGGCACGTCGGTCATGTGCGGCAATACGGTCAGTGCGCGATGATCGGAACAGGCGGTGACGCTGTCGCGCCCCGCGGGCTCGACGACGATGGCGTCAACGGGGGAGAGGCCGCGCTTGAACCAGCCGTCCAGAAGGGCGCCGCCCATCTTGCCGCAACCGACGAGGAGAATTGTGCCTTGCATGGATGCGACGATAGCACCGGGCTCCTGCACGCAACAACCAAGGTTGTCATCCTTGCGCCCGCCGGGGCGCGAGGATCCAGGGGTATTCTGGTTTTACAAACAAATAGAAACTAAAACCCCAAGGACGACGCAGGGGTTAGTGCTGGCCTTACGGCGGCAAGGATAACGGTGAAGCGCTGTTACGCCTCGCCTACCGTATCCAGGAGCGAGCTGGCGATGGCGTCTTCGGCGGTGCGGCCGCCCCAGATCACGAACTGGAAGGCCGGGTAGTAGCGTTCGCATTCGGCGACGGCGAGGTCCATGAGTTCGCTGATGAGGTCGCTGTCCAGCCGGTCCGGCAGGCGCACCGTATGGCGGAACATCGGGATGCCCTCTTCCACCCAAATGGCGAAGTGGCCCATCCAGAGGCGCTCATTGAGCTTGGCGAGCAGTTCGTAAACCTGCGCCATCAGCTTGGACTGCACCCGCATATCGAGGGCGCAGGAGAAGTGCAGGGCTTTCAGGTCTTCCGACCAGGCGAAGAACATGCCGTAGTCGCACCAGGAGCCTGGGGCTTCCACCGCCAGTTCGGTTTCGCAACGGCGATCGTGCACCCATTCCTTGCCGGCAATGAATTCTTCGATGAAATCGATGGGGTTGCTGACGCCAGCGGACTGACGGCGAAGCGTGTCTTGAGACTTCAAAAGACCCTCCCCTCTACCAAAACGCGGGTCTGGACCCCGACCCATCCCCTGGGCCGATCCCTTGCGTAACAAGGGTACAGATTCAAGATATAGTAGGAAAAAAAGGCTCGCAATACAAAATAGCGAGGAAATCCGCCGAGTCGCGTAATTCTTGTGGATAAGTCAAATGTGAGAGTCGGCGCAGTGCTTTACGCGCATTGAGCGCGCCGCGATTTACGTCGCGCGCTTGCTCTCGAGTTCCGCGACACGCGCGGCCAGACGTTCCTGCTCGGCGCGCGCCTCCGCGGCCATCGCGCGCACCACATCGAACTCTTCACGGCGCACATATCCGCCGTCGGCCATCACGCGTTCGAGCCGGTCGCGAATCATCGCTTCGATCTCCTGCTTCAGGCCCGACAGCGCGCTCAAAGCGCCGCCCGACAGACGCGCGAGATCATCGATAATACGATTTTGCGATTGCATCCGAGGCTCTCCATGGACTTGCTTGTCCTTAATATCGTCTCGGGTTTCACGCGGCGCAACCCTATATAGTGTGATCATGTACATCGTCACCGGCGGCGCCGGCTTCATCGGTTCGAATCTTGTCGCGGTTCTCGAGGAACGCGGCCTCGGTCCTGTCACCGTGGTCGATCGCTGCGAGAACGATCACAAGACGCGCAACCTCGCCAAACGCAAAGCGCAGCGCGTTCCGCCGGAGTTCCTCACGAATCATCTGGCGGAACTCAAAGGCGAGATCAAAGGCGTGTTTCACCTCGGCGCGCTGACATCGACGACCGAACGCGATGTCGCGAAGTTGACGGAAGTGAACGTACATCTCAGTCAGGATCTATGGAAATGGTGCGCCAAACATGGCGTTCCCTTCATCTATGCGTCCTCGGCCGCGACTTACGGCGACGGCAAGGCCGGCTTCAAGGATGACGACAGCCTCTCAGGTCTTGCGCATTTGCATCCGCTCAATCCCTACGGCGACAGCAAACATGCCTTCGATCTGTGGGTCGCCGAACAGGTCGCGAAGCGCGAGCCCGCGCCGCCGCGCTGGGCGGGCGTGAAGTTCTTCAACGTCTATGGCCCGAATGAATTCCACAAAGGATCGCAGGCCAGTCTGGTGCCGCAGGTTTATGCCAAGGCAGCCAGGGGTGAAGCCTATCCCCTGTTCCGCTCGCATAATCCGGCCTATGCCGACGGCGGCCAGATGCGCGATTTCATTTTTGTGCAAGACTGCTGCGACGTGATGCTGTGGCTGTACGAACTCGGCCCCGCGAACGGGATTTTCAATCTCGGCACCGGCAAGGCGCGGTCCTTCATCGACCTCGCCGGCGCCGTTTACCGGGCCTTGGGGCGCGAACCTGTGATCGCCTGGCGCGATACGCCCGCAGACATCCGCGATCAATACCAGTATTTTACCGAAGCGCGCATGGACCGCCTGCGCGGCCTGGGTTACACGGCACCATTCACGTCCCTTGAAGACGGCGTCGCGAAAACCGTGAAGATCTTGTCGCAAGACGTTCCGTATCGTTGAGAAAAAGAGAAACAAAAAACGACCCCTCCCTTTCCCTCCCCTTTCAGGAGAGGGAAAAGTAAGAGCCGGCTTTCTGTTTTATTCCTCCCCCTCCAGACCGACGACGTAAAAATGTTCGCCATCGCCTTTCCCGCCATCGACCCGATTTTGTTCCAGATCGGGCCCATCGCCATCCGCTGGTATGCGCTGGCGTATATCGCCGGTCTGTTCGCGGGCGTCTGGTACATCCGCTGGCAGGTGAAGTTCCCGCCGGCCCTGATGACGAAGGAACAGGTGGACGACCTCTTCCTGTGGATCCTCGGCGGCGTGATCTTAGGGGGACGCTTGGGCTACGTGCTGTTCTATAAGCCGGGCGAGTATCTCAGCGACCCCGTCTCGATCTTCAAAACCTGGCAGGGCGGCATGTCGTTCCACGGCGGCCTTGTCGGCGTCATCATCGCGATCCTGCTGTTCGCGCGGCACGCCAAGGTGAGCAAGTGGTACGTGGGCGATCACATCGCCTGCGCGGTCCCCATCGGTCTCGGTTTGGGGCGCTTGGCCAACTTCATCAACGGCGAACTGTGGGGCCGCCCGGCGCCGGATGTGCCCTGGGCCATGGTCTTCCCGGGCGCCGGCGATGTACCGCGGCATCCCAGCCAGCTTTATCAGGCCTTCCTGGAAGGCCTCGTGTTGTTCGTGATCGTCAATCTCCTGTGGCGCAATGAAGAGATCCGCCGCCGCCCCGGCATCATCTGCGGCGCCTTCCTGATCGGCTACGGGGTCTTCCGCATCATCGGTGAAACCTTCCGCGAGCCGGACAACTTTATCGGCTTCCTCGCCGGCGGCACCACCATGGGCCAATGGCTGTGCATCCCCATGATCCTGTTCGGCGCCTATAGCATCTGGCGCGCGCGCCGCGCCGGACCCGCCCGCGCGACAAAATGAGCCTCGCCGAGACCCTGATCGAGCGCATCCGGCGCGAAGGGCCGATCTCGGTCGCCGACTATATCGAGGCCTGCGCGAACGCCTACTACGCCACGGGCGAAGTGTTCGGCGCGCGCGGCGATTTCATCACCGCGCCCGAGATCAGCCAGGCGTTTGGCGAGATTGTCGGTTTATGGTGCGCGGTCACCTGGCAGGCGCTCGGCGCGCCGAAGACGTTCCGTCTCATTGAATGCGGCCCCGGTCGCGGCACACTCATGGCCGATGCTTTACGCGCGGCTTCGCGCGTGCCGGGTTTCGCCGACGCCGCGCGCATCCATCTCGTCGAGCGCAGTCCAAAACTGCGCGAGAAACAACGCACGGCGCTGAAAGGCGCGCTCGTCACTTGGCACGACGACATCGAAGACGTCCCGGCGGGCCTCGCTATCGTCATTGCCAACGAATTCCTGGACGCGCTGCCGATCCGTCAGTGGGAAAAGACCGAGCGCGGCTGGATCGAGCGCGCGGTGAATGCCGCCGCGGACGGCACATTGCATTTCACACTGGGAAAGGCGCGCGATCTCGACATCCCCCTCACCATGTCCGCCGATGCGGCACCTGGGGCGATCTTCGAAACCTCGCCCGCGACTCTCGATTGGACGCGCCGGCTCGCCGCGCGGCTCACGGAACACGGCGGCGCTGCCCTCGTGATCGACTACGGCCATACCAAGACCGCCGTCGGCGATACGCTGCAGGCGGTGAAGGCGCACCGTTATCACAGCCCGCTCGCCGATCCCGGTGAAGCGGACCTCACCGCCCATGTGGATTTTGAAGCCGTGGCCACCGCGGCGCGCGAGATGGGCGCGAAGGTCTTCGGCCCCACGCCGCAAGGCGCCTGGCTCACCCGCCTCGGCATCACCGTGCGCGGCACCCAGCTTGCCGCCGGGAAGGATGAGGTCCAGGCGAAGGAGATTCGCGGCGCCGTTCAGCGCCTGATCGCGCCGGAGGGCATGGGGCTTCTCTTCAAGGTCCTCGCCTTCACAAATCCCGCTCTGGAAGCCTGCGAAGGTTTCGGCGAGGATGCCTCATCATGACCAAAATCGATCCCGCCTTCGCGATTCAGACCTCCGCGCTCACGCTGCCCGGGGTCACGCACGGTTTTTTCACCCGCAAGGGCGGCGTCTCGACCGGGCTTTACGAATCGAACAACGTTGCCTTCAGCGCCGCCGACGATGCGGCTCATGTCACCGAGAACCGCGCGCGCGCGGCGCAGCGCCTTGGGCTGAGCGGTCTTGTCACCCTCAATCAAAAGCACACACCGGAAGTGATCGAAGTCGATGAGCCGTGGGCGCGCGATAACACGCCCATCGCCGATGCCATGGTGACGAAACGCCGCGGCCTCGCACTCGGCATCCTGACCGCCGACTGCGCGCCGGTCCTGTTCGCCGACGCCGAAGCCGGCGTGATCGGGGCGGCGCACGCCGGTTGGCGCGGCGCCTTCGACGGCGTGATCGGAAATACGGTCGAGGCCATGGAAGAGCTTGGCGCTCATGCCGAGCGCATCGTGGCCGTCATCGGCCCCTGCATCACGCAGGCTTCCTATGAAATCGGCGCTGAGTTCGTTGAACGCTTCGTCGAGATGGACGCCGCGTTGCGGCGCTTCTTCGGGCCGTCGCCCAAGGCCGGGCATGCGCATTTCAATCTGCCCGCGTTTGTCGCGCACCTCGCCACCGTGGCGGGCGTCTGTACGGTGCACATCGAGGGCAGCGACACCTGTACGCTGCAAGACCGCTTCTTCAGCTACCGGCGCTCGACCTTGCGCAAGGAATCCGACTACGGCCGGCAACTGTCGGCGATCGGGCTCGCGCCGTGATTCGCCTGCTTGCCGCACTGTCGATGATCCTGGCGCTCGCCGCCTGCGGTGAAGTGGGGCGACCGTTCCTGGGCGCGCCGCAGGCCACCGCCAACAATCCCCTGATCGACATCCCCACGGCCGTCGGCATCGCTGTGGTGCCGGTGCGCGGATTGCCCGACACCCTGAACATGGCGATCTCGCGCGCGACCGCCGAGCGCCTTCAGGCCCTGGAAATCCCGGCCGAAGCCGTGCCGGCCAACGCCGGCCTCGGCTTTACCCTGGAAGGCACCGCCGAAACCGCCGCGCCCTCGACCGCGGGCCATACCGTCAGCATCTTCTGGGTGCTGAAATCGCGCCGCGGCGCGGTCACCGGCACGCACCGCCAGAATGTGCTGATCCCCGACGACGCCTGGCAGAAGGGCGATGGTCCCACCACCACACTGATCGGCGGCGAGGCCGCTAAGGCCATCGCCGCGCTTCTGGGGGCGGACACGCCCGTGGCCGCCTCGGCCGGCGCGAAGCCCGCCGTCCAACTGCCGACCGTGTCCGTGAAGGCAGTGGAAGGCGCGCCCGGCGACGGCCGCGAATCCTTGCGCCTCGCGGTGATCCAGATCCTCAACGAACAAGGTGTGCGGCGCGACGACGTGATGCCGGACATCACGCTCACATGCACCATGAACAGCAAGCCGGCCACCGACGGGCTTCAGCAGGTCGAGATCGTCTGGCAGGCCAAGACCAAAGACGGGGCCGACCTCGGCACCATGCGTCTCGACAATACGATCCCCAACGGCGCTCTCGACGGACCGTGGGGCCCGACCGCCTTCGCCATCGCCGACGCCGCCCGCGCCGACCTGATGCGGCTCATTACTTCCGGTCCCGCCGGAAAGTAGCGGGCGGCAAATAATCCACAGAGTCCACAGGCTCTTAGCCTCTTCACGCGGACTCGCGAAGTCGCGGTTTACAGTCCCATGACAGGTTGATACTTTCCGCGCGCCTGTGGGGGGACGCAGGTTCCGGCTTGGGCGCCACGGGGCAAAGCAGCACATGAAAATTCTGGCGGGAAACAGCAACAAACCGGTGGCCGAGGCCATCGCATCTTGTTTGAAGCTGCAATTGACGAACGCCAGCGTGAAACGCTTCTCCGATATGGAGATCTTCGTGGAGATCCACGAGAACGTCCGCGGCGAGGACGTGTTCGTGATCCAGTCGACGTCCTACCCCGCCAACGACAACCTCATGGAACTCCTGATCACGCTGGACGCCCTGCGCCGCGCTTCCGCGCGCAGAGTCACGGCCGTGATCCCGTATTTCGGCTATGCCCGCCAGGACCGTAAGACCGGCGGGCGCACGCCCATCACCGCCAAGCTGGTGGCGAACCTCCTGACCCAGGCCGGTGCGGCCCGCGTGCTGTCGCTCGACCTGCACTCCGGTCAGATCCAGGGCTTCTTCGATATCCCGGTGGACAACCTGTTCTCGGCGCCCGTGTTCACGAACGACATCGTGGAACACTACAAGGGCCAGGATCTCGTCATCGTGTCCCCGGACGTCGGCGGCGTCGTGCGCGCGCGCGCCATCGCCAAACGCATCCATGCCGACCTCGCCATCATCGACAAACGCCGCGAACGCGCGGGCGTGTCGGAAGTGATGAACATCATCGGCGACATCAAGGGCCGCGGCTGCATCCTGGTCGACGATATCGTCGACTCTGCCGGCACGCTGTGTAACGCCGCCAAGGCGCTGATGGACGCCGGCGCGAAGTCGGTTTCCGCCTATGTTACCCACGGCGTGCTCTCGGGCGGCGCCGTCGGCCGCGTCACCGCCTCGCCGCTCAAGGAACTGGTGATCACCGACAGCATCCAGGCCACCGAAGCGGTCCGCCTGGCCGACAACATCCGCCAGTTGTCCATCGCTCCCCTTTTGGGCGAAGCCATCAAGCGCATCAGCCAGGAAGCCTCGGTTTCCAGCCTGTTCGAATAGGTTTTGGTGCGTAGGCGAAGGCCTACTTTCAAATAACCCTAATTTTAAGTCGACAGTCCCTGCGTTTCGGGTTTCACTTGGCAACCGTTTCATTGCGACAGCGGGGCCATATGCGAACCGGTTTTGTAGGACTTGTCGTGACCGCGATCTTCGCGTTCACAGCCGTTGCCCAGGAAGCCGCCCCCGATTTCTCCGCGCGTCAACGCCAGGGCGACCTTTCCGCGCTTCGCAATTTCGTCTATCCGCCGGGCTTTTCCGACGAGCAGATCATCTCGCTCGAGAACGGCGTGGTTCCGCCGCAGATCGCCGTCCCCGAATACCTGCGCCTGCACTGCGGTGAAATGAGCCAGAGCGTGCTCAACCCCTGCCTGCTGCGCCACGGCAAGGGCGTTGAAGCGGTCTACACCGTGGTGAGCCTGGGCGGCACCAAGAGCTTCGCGACTCTCGATGAGGCAACCGGCTATTTTCGCGCCGAGATGAACAACAACGTGATGGCTTTCGAGACCGAGGTCTCGGCGATGAATATGTTCATCGACGAACTCTGCGACAAGATCGCCGCCGGCCAGGACCCGCGTGAAGTCGTCGCCGCCCGCGGCGGCCGCCCGCGCCTGCCGCATGCCATCGCTCCCCCCAATGCCGAAGCGAAGTATCAGTTCTCGAACTTCTTCCAATGGGAAAAATGCGTGGACTGCGTCGGCATCGTCGCCGTGAACCAGGCGCGCCCTGACACGACCCCGCGCTGCGCCGCGATCCGCAAACAGGGCGCCCCGCGCATCAACTACTTCGTGGTGGATAAGGGCACCTCGCGCGGACACCGCACGCTCGACGACGGCATGAGCGCCTTCGAGCAACGGGCGAAGCAGCCAAGCCTCTGATTATTTTGCGCGTGCGCTCGACATCCTCACCCCGGCCCTCTCCCGCACGCGGGAGGGTGAGGGGCTTTAACCCGCGATCAAGCCGGAAGTTTTTCCCAGTCGGCGATGCGGAATCCATGAGCGGTCGCCAGGCGGCGGAAACGGCCGTTCGGATTCACCGCGATGCCTTCGTCCGCCCACCGCAGTAAATCGACATCGGAATGGTGGTCGCTGTACGCGATCACGCGCGGGCGCGGGATCATGGCCGCGACATAGTCCTGCACGGCGTCGAACTTCACTTGGCCGTAGCAGTTGTCGCTGCCGAGAGCGGCGCGCAGGCGCCCGCGGTCGTCCCACGCCGATTTGGTGGCAATGACATGATCGAAACCCAGCGCATCGGCGAAGACCTGGGCATAGAAATCGAAGCTGGCGGTGGCCAGCACCATATGGTGGCCGGCTTCGCGGTGTTTTTTGATGGCCGCGAGCGCGCCGGGACGCACATGGGTCGCCAGGCACGTCTCGACATAACTATCCGCCCAGGCGGCGATCTGAGCGCGGCTGGCGCCGACAATGTTGACCTCGATCATGCGCGCCTTCACGTCGTCGCGCGAAATCATGCCGAAGGCGTAGATCGCCGTCAGCCAGATGGCGATGGGAAGGCGCTCCAGCGTGCGCTGGTGCGCCGGCACGCAGTGCATCAGGAACGGCGTATAGGTGCCGCGGCGCGTGATCGTGCGGTCGAGGTCGAACACCGCGACGATCGGGGCGACTTCCTGCGCCTGAGGACGGCTAATGGACGACGTCAGCATGTCTCAATTCACCTTTGGATGGCCGCGAATTAGAACAAGTCGTCGCGGCGGTCCAGCCTTTACGTGAATCCCTATATACACGCGAAGCGGGAGATTGTGGCCCGCGAAAAACCGGTCCGAGCCCCGCATTTAGCCCCAAAAACAGGCCAAAAACCGGCTCCGGACCGCTTGCCTTGGGGGTGTGAAGCGTGTACATGACCCCCGCTCGATTTCCGGGCACACGGCAGCGGCACCCCTGGAGGCCGCGCCGGACGTGACGGGCCCCTCAGAATGGCCGGTTATGTCATTGAAATATATAGGAGAACGACCGATGCCTAAGACCAGCAGCTTGCAGGTTCAAGGGCGCGATCGGGCAGGTAAGGGGGCAGCTCGTGCCACACGCCGGAACGGTCTCGTTCCGGCCGTGATTTACGGCGGCAGCCAAGAAGCCACGCTCATCGCTCTCGAACCGAAGACCCTCGTCGCGCTGATGCACGACCCGGCCTTCAAGACGAACATTTTTGAAGTCGAAATCGGCGGCAAGAAGCAGCGCACCATGGCCATGGATGTGCAGCTCGACCCCGTGTCCGACCGTCCGATCCACGCCGACTTCCGCCGCATCGAAAAGGACACGCTGGTTCGCGTGCCGGTTCCGGTGCGCTTCCACAACGAAGGCGCCTCGCCCGGCATCAAGGTCGGCGGCGTGCTCAACATCGTGCGCCACGACGTCGAAGTGCGCGGCAAGCCGGATGATCTTCCGGACCACATCGACATCGACCTCACCGGCCTCGAAATCGGTGACTCGGTGCACATCAACGCCGTCACCCTTCCGAACGGCGTGAAGCCGACCATCGCGCGCAACTTCACGATCTGCACCATCGCTCCGCCGACGGTCATGGCCGTGGAAGAAGAAAAGCCCGCCGCAGCCGCTGCTGCGGATGGCGCCGCCGCTCCGGCCGCTGGTGCCGCTGCTCCGGCCGCCGGCGCCGCCGCTGCCGCCGGCGCGAAGCCGGCCGCCGCCGGCGCTGCTCCGGCCGCCGGCGCGAAGCCGGCCGCGAAGAAGTAAGACCGCGTGGTGTCTCGCGCCACTTCACGGCGCGAGACACCCGTGTCTTCGGGGACACTTCATTAAGGGACGCGGGCCATGCGCCTCTTGGTGGGCCTCGGCAATCCGGGCGAACGTTACGCCCACAACAGGCACAACATCGGTTTCATGGCGATCGAGAAGATTGCCGAACGCCATCGCTTTGCGCCGTGGCGCGCGCGTTTCCAGGGTCACATCGCCGAAGGCGTCATCGACGGCGAAAAGGTCATGGCGCTGAAGCCGCAGACCTACATGAACCTTTCCGGCCAATCGGTGGGCGAAGCCGCGCGCTTCTTCAAGGTGCAGACGCCCGAGATTATCGTGATGTACGACGAGATCGAACTGGCCGCCGGCAAAGTCAAAGTCAAACAAGGCGGCGGTTCCGCCGGCCACAACGGCATCAAGAGCATCGACGCGCACGTGGGCCCGGACTACTGGCGCCTGCGCCTCGGCGTGGGCCGTCCCGCGACCAAGGAAGAAGTGCACGGCCATGTGCTCAGCGACTTCGCCAAGGCCGACCGTGATTGGCTCGACAAGCTCCTGGAGGCCGTCTCGGACTCCATCCCGCTGCTTATCGCGGGCGGCGACAGCAAGTTCATGACCAAGGTGGCATTGCTCACCAAACCTCTCGCGCCGAAGAAAGAAAAAGCGCCGGACGGCACAGACAGTTCAAAGGACGCATAATGGGCTTCAATTGCGGTATCGTCGGCCTTCCCAATGTCGGCAAGTCGACCCTGTTCAACGCACTCACCGCAACGGCCGCGGCACAGGCGGCGAACTTCCCGTTCTGCACCATCGAGCCGAACGTCGGCCGTGTCGCCGTGCCGGACGAGCGCATGGACATCCTGGCCAAGATCGCCAAGTCGGTGAAGGTCGTGCCGACGCAGCTCGAGTTCGTCGACATCGCCGGCCTGGTGCGCGGCGCCAGCAAGGGTGAAGGCCTGGGGAACCAGTTCCTCGGCAACATCCGCCAGGTGGACGCCATCGTCCATGTGCTGCGCTGCTTCGAGGACGGCAACGTCACCCACGTCGAAAACTCCATCGACCCGATCCGAGACGCCGAAACGGTCGAGACCGAACTCATGCTGTCCGACCTCGACAGCCTGGAGCGGCGTGCCGATCAGAACGCGAAAAAAGCCAAGAGCGGCGACAAGGAAGCCAAGGAACTCATCGCGGTGATGGAGCCGGTGCTGAACGCCCTTCGCGCCGGCAAGCCCGCGCGCACGGCGCGCCCGGCCGATCCGGCCGCACGCAAGATTTTCGACGGCCTGCAATTGCTGACGGGAAAGCCCGTGCTTTACGTCTGCAACGTGGAAGAAAGCGCGGCGGCCACCGGCAATGCGCTGTCGGAGAAGGTCATCGCCAAGGCCAAGGCCGAAGGCGCGGCTTATGTGATCATTTCCGCCGCCATCGAAGCGGAAGTGGCGCAGCTGTCCGATCCGGCCGAGCAGAAGGAATTCCTGTCCAGCCTCGGCCTCAAGGAAACCGGCCTCGCGCAGGTGATCCGCGCCGGCTACGCGCTGCTCGAATTGCTGACGTTCTTCACCGTGGGCCCGAAAGAAACCCACGCGTGGACCATCCGCCGCGGCTCAAAGGGTCCGCAGGCGGCCGGCGCGATCCATACCGATTTCGAGAAAGGCTTCATCCGCGCCGAAACCATCGCCTACGCCGATTTCGTGGCGCAGAAGGGCGAACAAGGCGCCAAGGATGCCGGCAAGATGCGTCAGGAAGGCAAGGAATACGAAGTGCAGGACGGCGATGTCATGCACTTCCTGTTCAACGTCTGACGAAGGCCGACGCGGGCGCCCCGCGTTAGTTCAATTGCGGCGTATGGCGATCGGAGCTCTGCTTGCGCTTGCGCATCTCGCGGTAAGCGGCCCACACGATCACCGCCAGCGCGGTGACGAGAGCGGTATCGATCAGCGCCGAATATTCTGCGTACATGATGCATCTCCTCAATTCTCCAGCAGCCGCGTTCAGAAGTGCGGCGCCCGAGTGTCACAGTTACGCTTAACTGTGCCGGGCGGTTGCAATGCCGCGCGCTCCGCAACGTCTTGATCGACTGCGTTAACTTTTGCGGCGCGGCGCACGCCGTGGTGGCGGAAAACAACCGCCGGGCCGCGTCCCTTCACCATCACACGGAAACGTAAGCTTTTTTGGCTTCGAGATGCCGCATTCCCGCCCCCGTGTTGCCGGGAGCACCGCGTTGACCTTGGTGAAGCCTTTCTCTGTGGAAGGCCGCACTTTTTCCCGAGTGGAGAACCAACATGAAGAAATTTGCAGCCGTATCCGCCGTCGCCTTGATCGCCCTGTCGGTGACTGCATGCGGTGAAACCCGCGGCGAACGCGCCCTGACGGGCGGCGCAATCGGCGCCGGCGCCGGCGCCTTGGGCGGCGCGGCGCTTGGTTTCGATCCGTTGACCGGCGCCGTGATCGGCGGTACGGCGGGCGCCGTCGCCGGTGCGGCCTCCGGTGACCGCGACCGCAGCTACCGCCGCGACCGCGACGGGGATGGCATCCCCGATTACGACGACCGTTATCCGCGCAATCCCTATCGCGACTAAAAAAGGAGACCCGTCATGCGCTCAATCATGATTGGAGCCGTCACGCTGGCCGCGGCCGTCTTGTTCGCCGGTGCCTGCACGACCCGCGAGACCCGGATCATTCAAGCGCCCGCCGTTACCGGCGTGGCGCCAGCGCCCGGAGCCACGGTGATCCGTTCAAATCGGTTGAACCAGCCCGTCGTGGTCGAATCCGAAGAACAGCGCGACATCATCGTGCATGTCGATTGATCGAAAACAGAAATAAGAAAAGACGGCCCCCAACCTCAAAACCCCGCTCCGGCGGGGTTTTTCTTTGCCATCACATCCGCGCGATAAAAAACGCGCCACCGGGCACACCGGCAGCGCGTCTTTTAGGGATGCCGGCTAGATGAAGTTGGTAAAGAGGGCGATCAGGACAATGACGCCGACCGGAACACCAAGAAGCCAAAGAATTAAAGCTCTGCCCATGATTTTTACTCCTGCTCTTAAACCGCAGCTCGTGTGAGCCGAAGTGAGAACGCAGCCACTATGGCGGTCCCGTGGCAGGCCCGTGGCCGAACCAGACCTTGTGGGGTTTCCTGCCCAGCGTGTAGCCTTGGCCAAACGCATTTCTGGGGAGATTTCAATGAAGCGTGGATTTCTGGCTGGGCTCGCGGTTGTGGCTTTTTGCACGGCCGCCGCGCCGGTAATGGCGCAGGAGAAAGGCGGCCTGGATCAAACGGGGGCCTATGAGCCCGTCGTCGGCTGGTTCAAACCCGGCATCGACCGCTGGGACCGCCCGATGGCGTCCGTCACCGTCGACAAGCCGGACCGCATTTTCATGACCACCGCGCCGGTGCGCTTCACGCGGCCCAACGCGCCGATGCTCACGGCCGACGGCAAGCTGATGGAAGAGAAGTCGCAGGCGTCCACCATCCCGGCGGACAAGCAGGCGCACGACAACATCATCCTCGTCCTCAACGGCGAAGGCAAAGTCATCGAGAACTGGAAGCAGTGGGATAAGGATATCACCTTCGCCCACAATATCGAGATCAGCCCCTACGATCCCGACCGCGCCGTGTGGGTGATGGATCTCGGCCACCAGATCCTGAAATTCACCAACGACGGCAAGAAAATGCTGATGCGGTTGGGTGAGAAGGACAAGCCGGCGTGGGATGCGACCCACTTCAACATGCCCTCCTCCATGGCGTTCTATCCGGACGGCAGCTTCGTCGTCGCCGACGGTTATGTGAACGCGCGCATCGTGAAGTTCGATAAGAACGGCAAGTACATCTCCGAGTTCGGCTCCAAGGGCTCGGGCCCCGGCCAGTTCGACCTCGTGCACTCGGTGGCCATCGACAAACAAGGCCGTATCTACACCGCCGACCGCCGCAATCACCGTATCCAGGTGTTCGATGCGAATGGAAAGTTCATCGAGGAGTGGAAGAACGTCGGCAGCCCGACGCGCCTGATCATCACCGAGGACCAGTACCTGTGGATGAGCGACGCGGACTACAACCGCTTCGCCAAGTTCGATCTCAGCGGCAAGCTCATTACCTATTTCGGCGTGCTGGGCCGCAATCCGGGCGAGTTCGACAATCTTCACAATTGGGATGTGGACGCGAGCGGCAATCTGTTCGTCGCCGACGGCGGCAACAACCGCATCCAGAAGCTGGTCGCGAAAAAGGGCGCCGATCCGGTCCGCCTGATCGGCCAGCAGTTCTTCCTGCCCGCGCTGAAGAAATAAAGGGACACTCATGAAGCGGACACTTCTCGCGGGCCTTGCGGTCGTTGCCCTGTGCGCCACGGCCGCATTTGCTCAGGAAAAGGGCGGCCTCGATCAGACCGGCCCCTATGACCCGGTGGTCGGCTGGTTCAAACCCGGCATCGACAAATGGGATCAACCGGTCGCCTCGCTGACGGTCGACAACCCCAACCGCATCTACATCACCAATTCGGACCAGACCCGCACGCGGCCCAACGCGCCGATGCTGAGCGCCGATGGAAAGGTGATGCAGGAGCGCTCGCAAGCCTCGACCCGTCCGCGCGAACAACAGCCCCATGAAAATATGATCATGGTGCTGAACGGCGACGGCCGGATGATCGAGAACTGGAAACAGTGGGACAAGGAGATCACCTTCGCCCACAACATCGAGATCAGCCCCTACGATCCCGACCGCGCCGTATGGGTCATGGATCTCGGCCACCAGATCCTCAAATTCAGCAATGACGGGAAGAAGCTGCTGATGCGCCTCGGCGAGAAGGACAAGCCGGGCTGGGATGCGACCCATTTCAACATGCCCTCCTCGATCGCCTTCTATCCGGACGGCACCTTCATCGTCGCCGACGGCTATGTGAACGGCCGCATCGCCAAATTCGACAAGAATGGAAAATACATCTCCGAGTTCGGCTCCAAGGGCTCGGGCCCCGGCCAGTTCGACCTGGTGCATTCGGTGGCCATCGACAAACAGGGCCGCATCTACGCCTCGGACCGCCGCAACCACCGTATCCAGGTGTTCGATGCGAATGGAAAGTTCATCGAGGAGTGGAAGAACGTCGGCAGCCCGACGCGCCTCGCCATCACCGAGGACCAGTACCTGTGGATGAGCGACGCGGACTACAACCGCTTCGCCAAGTTCGACCTGAGCGGCAAACTCATCACCTATTGGGGCGTGCTCGGCGCCAATCCCGGGGAATTCAATAACCTTCACAATTGGGATGTGGACGTGAACGGTAACTTGTTCACCGCCGACGGCGGCAACAACCGCATCCAGAAATTCGTGGCCAAGAAAAATGCCGATCCGATGCGCCTGATGGGTCAGCAGTATTTCGCGCCGCCACTCAAAAAATAGGAGAACTGAGATGAAATTGCTTCACGCGCTTCTTTCGCTCGGCCTTCTCGCCGGTACTGCAAACGCTGCCGAAAACACCAAGGTCAGCAACGCCGCCATCGACGCGCGCGGCCTGACCCTGGGCGATTTCCCGCGCTACAAATCAGTAGCTCCGGACATCTACGCCTATGAAGGCTTCCATCCGTCGAAGGTGATGAACACGGTGAGCCTCATCATCGTGACCAAGGACGGCGTGGTGCTGGTCGACGCCATGGGCGACGAACAGCAGGGCCAGCAGCTCGTCGACAACATCAAGAAAATCACCCAGCAGCCGGTGAAGTATCTCGTCGTCGGCTCCGACCACGGCGACCACATGGCCGGCAACGGCCCGCTCAAGAAGGCGTGGCCGGGCATGGTGGTGATCTCGACCCCGGCCTCGCAGAAGGCCATGGAAAAGAACGCCGCGCCGCCGACCGAGCTGGTGACCGATAAACGCACCCTGAATGTCGGCGGCACGGAGATCCAGATCCTGAACCTCGGCCGTGCGCACACCGGCGGCGACCTTCTCGTCTATTTGCCGGCCACCAAGATCATGTTCATGAGCGAGGTTTACTTGCGCGGCGTGTTCCCCGCGATGCGCACCGCTTATCCGGGCGAGTGGGTCGAGACCATCAAGAAGGCCCAGGCCATGAACGCGAACCTCTATATCGCGGGCCACGGCTGGCTCGATGACGCCCCGACCATGAAGGCGGACCTCGAAGCCTTCCGCAAGAACCTCGAAACCGTGATCGCGGAAGGAAAACGTTTGCACGCCGCCAAGGCGCCCTGTCCGGACCCGCAGACCTGCGAGGCCGCGAAACAGGCCAAGTGGGGTGCCGCCGATAGCCTCGCGCTCCGCGATGCCCAGGCCCCGATCGCCCTGGCCAAGATCTACCAGGAAGCCGACGGCAAACTGCCCAAGTAGACACCGAAGCAGAAGCCCGTCAGGAATGGCGGGCTTTTTTGGCGCGCGCTTTCAAGGACAAGGCTTCGAGACCATGGCGATCGCAAAAACCACGTGGCGCGGCTTCTTCTGGCGATGGATCGCCGCCGTCGTGCTGGTGCTCGGCACCTTCAATCCGACCGATATGTCGTTCGTGACCTGGCTGACCCATGGTGACGCGGCCTTGTCCCTGAAGGCCCTGGCGGCCATTGTCGTCGTCATCCTCTATGCGATCTTCCTGCGCGCCACCTGGTATTCGCTCGGCATCTTCGGCACCCTCGCGCTCATCGCGCTGTTCGGCGCGGCGATCTGGGTCCTTGCGGATTTCGGCTTGCTCGATCTCGCGCGCGGCAGCGCCGTGACCTGGATCGGCCTTCTCGCCATCGCCACCATCCTGGCCATTGGTTTTACCTGGTCGAAAACGCGCGCGCGCCTTACCGGACAGGTGGACGTCGATTCCGACGAGTAAAGCCTGACACTGTCGGCCCGCTTTACACCGCGCCCCGCGCGCCGACCCAAAAGCCTTGAAAACACTGAAGGGCTAACGCTGGCACAACCCTTGCACCTCCCATCGGCGAGACACCGATGTGGAGCATGCAATGTATACCGAGACCTTTTCTTCAGCGTCCCATTGGCTGTTTGCGAACGCGGCGCCGCCGCGTACCGGGGTTCCGCGCGCGCCTGTTTCCCGCACCCCGGCGATGATCGCCAGGATGTGGACCATCGGCGGCCCGCAAGGCATGAGCGTAGACTCAGCCAAGCAAGCGCTCGGGATCAAGCCGGGACCGGAAGATCTCGTGGTGTACACGCAGTACAAGGCCTGCGGTGGGAGCTATCACGTCCCCCACCTGATCTCCTGCCAGCCGTACCATCCCTAACGCCGCGAACCCGCGGGGTTTATGGCGCCAGCGGCGGCGCGGTATCCGGCGCGCGGCGGTGGTTGGTCGCCTGTTCGTAGCCGTAGGCGAGTTTGATGAGCGTCGCTTCATCCCAGGCGCGGCCGAAGAAGGTGAGGCCCGCCGGCAGGCGATTGTCGCGTGTGTAACCCATCGGCACATTGATGGCCGGAAAACCGGACGTCGGCGAGAAGACCTGGCTGTTGTCGCCGCCCCGCGTATTGAGATCGCCGATCAGGCGCGGCGGGAAGCTCCAGGTGGGATACACAAACGCATCGAGTTTCAGCGTGTCCATCGCCTTGGTGACCGCGTCGCCAAAGCTGCGCCGATAGGCCATCTCCTGCTTGCAGGCCTCGCTCCCGGGCCCTTGCGGTTCGGCCTTCTGCGCATTGAGGATGCGCACCTCGATGGAGGGATGGAATTTCTTGGACGCGATCACCTCTTCCAGGGAATGCACGGGGATCCTGTCACCATGCGAGGCGAACCAGGCGTTGACGTCATACTTGAAGCCCATGCAGGTCCCGGCGTTGGGATTGCGCTGGAGGCCCGTGAGATCCACCTGCGCCGGATCGACGATCACCGCGCCCGCGCGCTTGAGGGCCTCCACCGCCGCCGCGAAGACCTGCACGACGTCCTCATCCACGCCGTCCGGTTCGCGTTCGTAAGCCTGACGCAGCACACCGATGCGCGCGCCCTTGAGGCCGCCGCGCGCCAGCGAGGCCCGGTAGTCCGGCAGCTTGCGTCCACGCGCGGCCGCCGTGACGGGGTCGGCCGGATCGGCGCCCGCGATCACCTGCAGCACGATGGTGGCGTCCGAGAGCGTGCGCGTCATGGGTCCGGCGATATCGGCCAGAAGGTTGAGCGGGATCACACCGGCGCGGCTCGTCAGTCCCATGGTGGAACGGATGCCCGCGAGCGATTGATGGCTCGAGGGACCGCGGATCGAATCGCCCGTGTCCGACCCCAAACCAATCAGGCCGAAATTCGCCGCGATGGCCGCCGCCGTGCCGCCGCTGGAGCCCGCCGTCGAGCGGTCGAGCGCGTAGGGATTACGGGTATAGCCCGGCATCAGCGAGTTCACGGTCTCGATGGGACTGAAGGCCCATTCGGCCATGTTGGATTTTGCGATGACGATGGCGCCCGCCTCTTTGATGAGCGCGACCTGAGACGCGTCCCTGGCCGAGGCGAACCCCTGCAGCGCGAGCGAACCGCCGGCGCTTTGCAGGCCGACGGTCTCGAAGTTGTCCTTCACGATGGCCGGTACGCAGTGGAGCGGTCCGGTGAGGCCCTTTTGCTTGAAGCGCGCATCCATGGCCTCCGCTTCGATCAGCGCATTGGGATTGGTGAGGGTGATGGCGTTCAGCGCCGGCCCCTTCTTGTCGTAGGCCGCGATGCGGGCCAGGTAGGCGCTGACGAGTTGGCGGCAGGTAAGCCGGCCCGCCGTCATGGCCGCGTGGACGTCCGCGATGGTCGTTTCCTCGAGACGAAAGGCCCCCGGCTCGGCCGCCTGTACGGGCCACGCGCCCAGCACGAGAACCGCCGCCAGTGCTGTGAGAACTCTCATCCGCATCCCCCGGGTACCCGGCTCCATCTGAGCACAGGCGGTGCGCGGGCGGAAGGCGGGCCTTCGCGCGCGCCACAAGGATGACGAAAAGGCTCCTGCTACTCTCCGCTAAATATACGTCTTCACCAGATCGAGAGTCGTTTCGCGTTCGAGGTGATCGTAATGTTCTTCAAGCCACGTCTCGGTGGTGGAAACACCGAGCTCGTAGAGATAGCGCAGGAAATCCCAATCGGCGTTGAACTTGGACGAGGCGCCGAGGTGGCTCATCTCTTCTTCGGCGACGATCATGTGGAAGTTCACTTTGTGGAACGGCGTGTCGTGCAGTTTTCCGTCCTCGATCAGCTTGGAGATGGTGGCGATCCCGCTCATCTCGCGCGCCAATGTGGCATTGAAACTGATTTCGTTGATGCGGTTCAGGATTTCGCGCGATGAGGTCGGCACGTCGGCGCGGTTCATCGGGTTGATCTGAATAATCACCACGTCTTTCGAAACGCATTCGTGGATCAAAGGCGCGATCGGCGGGTTGGCGAGATAGCCGCCGTCCCAATACTGTTCCCCCTGGAACTCCACCGCGCGGAACGTCAGCGGCAGGCAGGCCGAGGCCAGCAGGCATTCGACGTGCATTTCCGCGGTGGTAAACACACGCAGCTTGCAGGTGCGCACGTTCGTCGCCGCGACGAACAGCTTGATTTCCTTGCGCCGGCGCAAGGCGGCAAAGTCCACCTGCTCGGCCAGGATGTCCCGCAAAGGGTTGTAGTCCATCGGATTGAGTTGGTAGGGCGAGAACATGCGGGTCAGGTAGTCCGCCATTATGAAGGCGGGCGACGAATCGACGTTCCACCGGCCCTCGGGGGACGAAAACATGCGCGCGAAGTCCTGCCCGGGGACCTTCGACGTCTGATCGCTGACGGCTTTCCAGAAGGCCGCGAGCGCGTCGCAGGCCCCCTGGCGGCCGCCCTTGATGAACCCATGGGCGAAGACCGTGGCGTTGATCGCCCCGGCGCTCGTGCCCGAGAGCCCGTCGATGTAGATGCGCTTGTCGCGGATCAGCCGGTCCAGGACCCCCCAGGTGAACGCGCCGTGCGCGCCGCCACCCTGCAGGGCGAGGTTGATATGCTTACGGCCGGTCTTGCGGCCGGTCTTCTGTGCCCCCTTCACGGGCGCCCCCACCATTTTTGAGGCCGGTAAGGTACCACGGCCCTTCGGCTGAATTCGTTAACGCCCGCCCCTAAAACAAAACCGCCGACCTTTGCGGGTCGGCGGTTCGTTTAGGCCGGTGTACAGCCCGGTTTTAGTGCTTCCCGAGGCGCGCCCAGAGGCGGCGCTTGTAGAGGTAGGCGAGCACCGTGAACAGGAAGGCGAACAGGAGCACGCGCACGCCGGTGGCGTGACGGACTTCCAGCTTCGGTTCGGCGGTCCAGTGCAGGAACGCAACCACGTCGGTGGCGATCTGTTCGGCGCTGGCCTTCGTGCCGTCCGCATAAGTCACGCGGTCGTCGGTGATCTGCTGCGGCATGGCGATCTGATGGCCGGGGAAGAACGCGTTGTAGCTCATGCCCGGATTCAGTTCGAAGCCGTTCGGCGCTTCCTTGTAGCCGAGCATCAGGCTGTAGACGTAGTTCGGACCGTCTTCACGGGCCTTCGTCATCAGCGAGAGATCCGGCGGCAGCGCACCGCCGTTCGAGGCGCGGGCCAGCTGGTCGTTCGCGAACGGATGCGGGATATGATCCGAAGGACGCGCGGGGCGCTGGAACATATCGCCGTTCTCATCCGGACCATCGGTGACCTGGTACTCGGCGGCGATGACCTTCACTTGGTCTTCGCTGTAGCCGATGTCCTCGAGGTTACGGAACGAGATGTAGTTCAGCGAGTGACAGGAGGCGCAGACTTCCTTGTAGACCTGGAAGCCACGCTGCAGCTGCTGCTTGTCGAACTTGCCCAGCATGCCGTTGAAGTGCCACTCGCGCTCCATCGGCTTCACTTCTTCGGCCGCGAAGGCCGGAGCGGTGAGGATAAACGCCGCGGCGGCGGCCAATACGATCTTTCTCATGGCACTACTCCGCGGGAGACAGGACAGGTTGGCTGATGCTCGCCGGCAGCGGCTTCGGGGTCTCGATCCACGACAACAGCGGCAGAAGCACGATGAAGTGGAAGAAGTACCAGAAGGTGCCGATACGGCTGAGGATCAGCGGGAGGCCTTCGGCGAGCTGCGCGCCGCACCAGCCGAGCATCAGGCCGTTCGCCAGGAAGATCCAGAACAAGATCCGGAAGATCGGGCGGAACGACGCCGAGCGGACCGGGTGACGGTCGAGCCAAGGCAGCACGAACAAGATGAGGATCGAACCGAACATCGCGACCACGCCCAGGAGCTTGTCCGGGATCGCGCGTAGGATCGCGTAGAACGGCAGGTAGTACCATTCCGGCACGATATGCGGCGGCGTGACCATCGGATTCGCCGGCACGTAGTTCAGCGGATCGCCCATCATATTGGGCGCCCAGAACACGACCGCGAAGTACACCATCAGGAACACGCCGAGACCGAACACGTCCTTCGCCACGTAGTACGGGAAGAACGGGATCTTGTCGGCGGGCGCCGCGTCGATGCCGAGCGGGTTGTTCGAACCGGGCACGTGCAGCGCCCAGATGTGGATGAACACCACGCCGACGATGACGAACGGCAGCAGGTAGTGCAGGGCGAAGAAGCGGTTCAGCGTCGGGTTGTCGACCGAGAAGCCGCCCCACAGCAGGGTGACGATCGCGTCGCCCACGCCCGGGATCGCCGAGAACAGGTTGGTGATGACGGTCGCGCCCCAGAAGCTCATCTGGCCCCAGGGGAGCACGTAGCCCATGAAGGCGGTGGCCATCATGAGCAGATAGATCACCACGCCCATCCACCACAGCACTTCGCGCGGCGGCTTGTAGGAACCGTAGTAGAGACCGCGGAAGATGTGGATGTAGACGACGATGAAGAAGAACGAGGCGCCATTCGAGTGCATGTAGCGAATGAGCCAGCCATTGTTCACATCGCGCATGATGCGCTCGACACTGTTGAACGCCAGCGTGACGTGCGCGGTGTAGTTCATGGCGAGGAAGACGCCGGTGATGATCATCGTCACCAGCATGAAGAGGGCCAGCGAGCCGAAGTTCCACCAATAGTTCAGGTTCTTCGGCGCGGGATACTTGGAGCCCAAAGAGTGATCGAGGAAGCTACCGATCGGGAGGCGCTGCTCATGCCATTCCCAGGCTTTCATCAGACGGCTTTTTTCCGTGCTCATTAGTAATGCTCCCCTTAACCGACGCGCACGGTCGTGTCGTTGATGTACTGGTACGGCGGCACCGCCAGATTGAGCGGCGCGGGACCTTTACGGATGCGGCCCGACGTATCGTAGTGCGAGCCATGGCAGGGGCAGAACCAGCCGCCGAATTCGCCGCGCGGCTCGGACGGCTTCATGCCGAGCGGGATGCAGCCGAGGTGCGTGCAGACGCCGACGAGGATCAGGTACTCGGGCTTCTGGGCGCGCTTCGCATCGGTCATCGGATCGCGCAAGTCCGCGGTGTCGTCCTTCTTGGCCTGCTCGATTTCAGCGGCGGTGCGGTGGCGCACGAACACCGGCTTACCGCGCCAGACCACCGTGATGCCGGAACCTTCGGCGATTCCCGCGATGGAGAATTCAGAAGTGGCAAGAGCCAGCGTATCGGCGGCTGGATTCATGCTGTGAATCAGCGGCCACACCATCATCGCCGTACCGACGGCGCCGACAGCTACGGTCGAGTGCAACAAGAAGTCGCGCCGGGTTTCGCCCTGCGCTGCGGCAGCATGAGCATGTGCCGTATTCGCCATGATGTAATTCCTTCCTAGACCCCCAACGGCTCTTATTCCGCGCCGCAGCGACCTGTTCCCTTTCGGCTCCACGTCCCGAAAAAGGATCGGCAGCGGGTTGAACCATTGTTTTCCCCCATGTCCGAACCGGCCCCAACCGGCGGAAGCACAAGGGTTTTCAGTGCCCGGGGTATAGAATAAAAAGCCCCCCTTGAAAAGGGCCGTGGTTCGCGGCCTGCTTTGCAGGATAACAGGTTGAATTATCCGCAAAAATCCGCCGCCGCCGGCCGCATATTATTGTCACCCCGGAGACCCGATGCGCCTTGCCCTCTACCAGCCCGATATCCCCCAGAATACCGGGGCGATGCTGCGTCTGGGGGCCTGTTTCCGGGTGCCGGTGGACGTCATCGAACCCTGCGGCTTTCCCTTGGATGACAAGCGTTTAAAGCGTACCGCCATGGATTACGGCGCGTCTTGCGAGTTGGTCCGGCACACCTCCTGGGACAGCTATCTGGCGAACTTGCGGGCCCAGCCCGGCACGCGCCTGATTCTCCTGACCACCGCCGGGGCGGTGCCTTATTCGGACTTTGTGTTCGAGGCCGGGGATAGCCTGCTTTTGGGCCGGGAAAGTAGGGGAGTCCCTCCGGACGTGGTGGCCGCGGCGGACGCCGCCGTGCGGATTCCCATGGCCGCCGAAATGCGCTCCCTGAACGTAACAACCGCGGCGGCGATCGTGCTCACCGAAGCGCTCCGGCAGCTCGGATTTTTTACTGGTAAATCAACGCTATAGAGCGGATTACCGGCCGCTTACAACGGGGCGTTGTCCATGACAAGAAATTCACAGCTTCACCATGGTCCTGTAAGGGGGCCGGGCGTACTATTTCCCTACCGTCAGCGATCCGGACCTAGTTCCCCTCGAAGTCCGGATGCGACAGGCAAGGACCTGGCCCCCCTCCAGAGTCCATTGAGAAGCGGCCCTGTTCCCCTACAGGGCCGCTATCATTTTTGGGACACGCGAAGCCCGCACTGTAGGGGAACAAACATTTCCAGCCGTCACCTGGGCATACGCCCCAGGTGACGGGCGTGGGCGCTAAAGTTTAGCGGCTTGTCGCCACAGTTCCTGGAGGGTGTCTTCGCGGCTGGGTGCGAAATCGCGCGCCATCCACCACGCTTCGACGGCGCTGAGGATCTGGCCGACGCGGGGGCTTTGCGCGATGCCAAGGGCGAGCACGTCCGCGCCTGAGACCGGCAAGGACAGCGGCTGCCACGCCGCAACATGGCCAAGCTGATCCATCCAACCGTCGTCGGCGCCGCCACGTGTGCGGGCCAGCGCCCAGGCAAGCAGCACGCGGTCATAGATCACCTCGGGACCGTGACGATAAAGCGCCGCGCGCACCCGCGCGGCCGGCATCGCCGCGTCGAGCCGTGGCTCCGCGGCTGTGAGGCGCACGAGACGCAAACGATCCGCCGCCGAGAATTTCAAACGCTGCGCCAAAGCCTCGGCGTCACTTTCCGTGACGCAGGCCGCGAGACGCCGCCGCCAGTCCGTCGGTGCGGCGACCGCGCTTTCAACCCGCGCCAGCGCGGCAAGGCGCGACAGATCGGTGATTTCCGGCAATATCGCCGTCAGCACGCCGCACCCCTGCATCAACGTCAGGACTTGCGCGGGCGCGGGCGCAGCCAAGGTCTTGATGATCTCGGCCTGCACGCGTTCGACCGAAAGGCGCGTGAGACCGTGCGCATGCGCGCGGCACGCGCCGAGAGTCGCGGCATCGAGACTCGTGCGTCCATACCAGGCGTAAAAGCGAAACAGCCTGAGGATGCGCAAGTAGTCTTCCTGAATGCGGTCGCCGGGATCGCCGACGAATTTCACGCGGCCCGCTTCAGCGTCATCCAGCCCGCCGAAATAATCGAACAGCTCGCCGTCGCCGCGCATCGACATGGCATTGAAGGTGAAGTCGCGCCGCCGTGCGTCTTCTTTCCAATCCCTCGTGAATTCCACCGCCGCATGACGCCCGTCGCAGGCGGTATCGCGGCGCAGGCTCGTGATCTCGAAGGAGCGATCGCCGATCAGCGCCGTGACGGTGCCGTGATCGAGACCGGTCGGAATGACGCGCACGCCCGCGTTTGCCAGGCGCTGCATGACCGCGTCGGGTGTTTCCGGCGTCGCGGCGTCGATCTCACCGACGGGAAAACCCATCACATGGTTGCGCACGCAGCCGCCGACCACGCGCGCGTCCACCGCCGGCGCGCCGAGCGCCTCGAACAGGCGCACGACCTCGCGGCTCTCGAGCCAGCCTGGGATCAAGGGGCTTTCCTGGGCTCGATATGGCCCGGGACAATCTCGCCGTTCACCACGCGCGGCGGCACATACTCGCCTTCATCGGGTGAATTGCTGTCGAGGAACGCGGTGAAGCCCAGCACGATCAGCGCGAACACCGCGCCGATGAACAACATCAGCGGCCACGGGCCTTTCTCGAAGGCCGGCGCTTCGCCGCCGTGCGCGGCCACATAGCGCGTGCGCCACCAGACCCAGAAGGAATAGGTCATGATCGGCAGCAGGAACGGCACGACATATGTGAAGAGGACTCGGATCACGCGTTTGGATTCCCCGCCAGCACATCATACAGGTTCAACAGCATACCTGCGGTCGCTCCCCAGATATAGCGATCACCGTAAGGCATGGCGTAGTAGGCGCGCGTGACGCCGTCGGCGACGCGGCTGTGGCGCTGGTGATTGACCGGATCGAGGAAGAACGACAGCGGCACCTCGAAAATCTCGGCCACTTCGACCGGGTCGGCCTTCACCCGGAGCGGCGGCCGCACCGCGCCGACGATAGGGATGACCTCATATCCCGTCACCGTGACATAGGGGTCGAGACGCCCGAGCACCTCCACCTCGCCGCTGGCGAGGCCGACCTCCTCCCGGCTCTCCCGCAAAGCCGCTGCGACGGCATCGGCATCACCCGGTTCGACACGTCCGCCGGGGAAGGAGATCTGCCCGCCGTGCGCTTTGAGGCCCGCGGTGCGCTGGGTGAAGAGGATCGTGAACCCCCCGCTGTGTTCGATCAGCGGCACCAGCACGGCGGCGGGAATGCGCGTATCCATGGGCGTACGGATCGTGGTGGGCATGCCGGCGGACGCGTATTTCTCCGGGGCGAGCGGGATCGGAGCTTGCGCCGCCAGCCGCTCCGCCGTCGCCTGATCCCCATGCGCGCTGCGCACCGGGCGGCCCACGGCGAGGCGCGCGCGAATCTGCGCGCGTGTCAGGGCCGGATCAGCACTCATGTGAGGGAACCTAGAGCGAAGAACCGGCCGGAGCTCCAGACACCGAAGGCGCCGTCCGCGGATGATTCGCCGCGTTCAACTAGGTGGTAAAAGACCGGGCGGGCGATGCGCGCCTCCAGGCCCTTGCGGACATGGATATAGGGTCGCGGTTCCCCGCTGGCGGCATCTTCTTCCACACGCAACGGATGGGACGCGTCCAAAGTGACGATGTCGTCGACGTTTGTGCGAAATCGTATGACTTGGCTGGCCCCAGCGCCTTCCGCTATAACTTCCACCGCGATAAATGGGGCGTCTTCGACCTCGATCCGCCCGTTCTCCACGGGCGTCGTCAGCCAAAAGGCCCCCTCCTCGTCGCGGCGCAAGACCGTTGCAAACAACTTGACCAAGGCCGCGCGGCCAATCGGCGAGCCGCGGTAGTGCCAGGTGCCGTTACGGTCGATGCGCATGTTAAAATCGCCGCACAGATCCGGAAATTTTGCGGCTGCCCGCTCGATTGCCGGGCCAGTCTTGGGCTCATGAGGGACCGATGACCCTTTTGGGGCCTCGCCTGGGCCGGGTTCGCCGCGTTCAATTGCTGTTTTGTTAGGTTCCGAGGGTTCCATAACGCCCCGCAAACGTTAGTCTAGTCTGATCTCATATGGTGGAGTTCGCGCGTGGCTTCAACGATAACACAGACCGAGAATCATAAGGCGGAAAAGGCGGCGGAAAACGCCGTCGCCAACATGGAGCGCGTCGCCGACCTCGTCCAGAAGGCGCGCACCGCCATCGATCATGTGATCTACGGTCAGGAATCGGTGGTCGAGGAAAGCCTCATCACCCTGCTCGCCGGCGGCCATGTGCTGCTCATCGGCGTGCCCGGGCTCGCGAAGACCAAACTCGTGCACGCCCTTGGCGTGGTGCTCGGTCTCGACGACAAGCGTGTGCAGTTCACGCCCGACCTGATGCCCGCCGACATCCTCGGCACCGAAGTGCTCGAGGAAGACGCCGGCGGCAAACGCTTCTTCCGCTTCATCCAGGGCCCGGTGTTCTGCCAGTTGCTCATGGCCGACGAAATCAACCGCGCCAGCCCGCGCACGCAGTCGGCGCTTCTGCAGGCGATGCAGGAAGGCCGCGTATCCATCGCCGGCCAGTATCACGCCTTGCCGCAGCCGTTCCACGTGCTTGCGACGCAGAACCCGATCGAACAGGAAGGCACCTACCCGCTGCCGGAAGCGCAGCTCGACCGCTTCCTCATGCAGGTCGACATCTCCTATCCGTCCTTCGAAGCCGAGCGCGAGATCATCCTGCGCACCACCGGCGTCGACAGCCCGGAGCCGAAGCGCGTGCTCAACGCCGAAGACCTCGCCAATGCGCAGAAGCTGGTGCGCCAGGTGCCCGTCGGCGAAAGCGTCGTGAACGCGATCCTGAAGCTGGTCCGCGCCGGCCGCCCGGAAACGAGCGATATCAAGGACGTCAAAGAGCAGGTGGCCTGGGGCCCCGGCCCGCGCGCCTCGCAGGCGCTGATGCAAGCCGTGCGCGCCCGCGCGCTGCTGCAAGGAAGATTGTCCCCGTCCGTGGACGACGTGCTCGCCCTCGCGCGGCCCGTGCTCCAGCACCGCATGGCGCTGAACTTCGGCGCGCGCGCCGACGGTCACACGCTGCCCGCGCTGATCGAGACTCTCTGCCGGCGCATCGACGCCGCGTAAGGTTTTCTTTTTGGCCACGCTCAGACTTGATCCGAGCATCCAGGGTTACAAAGTGCGATCCATGCCCCAACATCGTGTTCTCTGCATGATCCGAACCCGGCGACCCTGGACCCTCGGGTCGCGCGAAGGCGCGCGGACAAAAATCCGCGGACCTTCGTCCGCGGGCCCAAGGATGACTGTAGAGTAGGTTGCTCCATGGCAGCTGTTCCCCAGCACGAGGACCAACATCGCCTTCTTTTGGAGGCGAATGCGGTTGCGGCAGGCATGCCGCCGCTGCTCGTCGCCGCGCGCCGTATCGCGGCCTCGGTGACTCTCGGCAGTCACGGCCGGCGGCGCGCCGGTGTCGGCGACAGCTTCTGGCAGTTCCGCCCCTATTCCAAGGACGACACCCCGCAGGCCATCGACTGGCGCCAGTCGGCGAAGTTCGATCAGGTCTACGTCAGGGAACGTGAATGGGTCGCGGCGCAAACCGCGGGCCTGTGGTGCGACACGTCCGCATCCATGCGCTACCGCTCCTCGCCCAAGCTGCCGACCAAGGCCGAACGCGCCGCGGTGATGATGCTTGCGCTCGCCGAACTTCTGGTCGACGGCGGCGAACGCATCATCGTGCTCTCGAACGAAGGCCGCCCTCAGCGCAGCGCCACCGCAGGCCGCCTCGCCATCGCCCATCTTGCAGACGCCATGACCGCGGATCTCTCCGGCAAGAAGACGGCAAACAACGCACCCGAGATGCCGTCCTTCGCCGGATCGCTGCCGCGCCACTCCACCGCCGTATTGTTCAGCGACTTTCTGGCCCCGATCGATGTGATCGCGGAATCCTTGCGCACGTTGATGCGCACGGGGATCAAGGGGCACATGATCCAGGTGCTCGACCCCGCCGAGGAAACACTGCCCTTCTCGGGCCGCGTGCGCTTCGTGGGCCTCGAGCAGGAAGGCGCGACCGTCATCGACCGCGCCGAGGACGCGCGCGCGCAATATATGCAGAAACTCGCCGCGCACCGCAGCGCGCTGAAAGATCTCGCCGCAAGTTCCGGATGGAGCTTCGGCCTGCATCACACCGATCAATCGCCCCAGCTCGCCATGGCGGCGCTGCACAGCGCCATCACCGGCTTCAGGCGGTGATGCATGCTTAATCTTGGGTTCATCTCTTTCGCCGCGCCTTGGGTGCTCGCCGCCGCCGCCGCATTGCCGCTCGTGTGGCTGCTCCTGCGCCTGACGCCGCCGGCGGTGAAGCAAATCGACTTCCCCGCGATCCGCCTATTGTTCGATCTCGATCCCATGCAGCGCACCACCGCGCACACGCCGCCGTGGCTGCTCATTCTGCGCATCGCCATTCTCGCGCTGGTGATCCTCGGCCTTGCCGATCCGATCCTCAATTTCCGCCGCGGCGACGCCACGCAAGGCCCGCTGATCGTCGTGTTCGACAACGGCTGGGCCTCCGCGCCGACGTGGGACGCGCGCCGGCAAGGCCTTCAGAATACCCTCGACGGCGCCGAGCGCCGCCAGCAGCCCGTCGTGCTGCTCGTCACGGCCCCCGCTTCGACCGAGGCGCCCGCGCCGAAACTGCAGCCCGCCGCCGACGCCGCGCGCGGACAACAGATCGTGCCGCAACCCTGGTCCACGGACCGCGCCCTCGCACTCAAACAGCTTCAGGCGCTGAAACTCTCCGGCCCCGCCTCCAGCGTCTGGATCAGCGACGGCGTTGAAACCCCGGGCGCGCGTGAACTTGCCTCCGCGCTCGCAAGCCTGGGCCCCTTGAACGTCATCGAAAGCGAAGCGACCGACGCGCCCCTGGTACAGTATCCGCCCGAGCGCAGCGCCGCCGGCGGCGATGCCATCGCCAGCAATGTGAATTTGAAACTCGCACGCGCCGCCACGCGCGCCACGCCGCAATCCGGCGCCATGGTGCGCGCCCTCGACAGCGACGCGCAGGTGTTGGGCCGCACGCCCGTCACCTTCGCGCCCGGGGCCACTGAAGCCACGGCGGTCATGGCGCTCCCGTCCGAACTCGCCAACCGTGTCGCGCGCTTTGATGTGGACGGTCTCGCCTCCGCCGCGACGACGGTTCTCGCCGACGATCAATGGCAGCGCCGTCCTGTCGGTATCGCCAGCGCCTCCATCGACGGCATCACCGCGCCGCTCTTGGAAGACGCTTACTACATCGAAGAAGCGCTCGGTCCCTTCGCCGAAGTGCGCTCCGGTTCGCTCGACGAGCTCCTGCAACGCCCGCTCGCCGTGATGATCATGGCCGGCGGGGGACGGATCTTGGATGCCGAAGTCGCGCGCCTCACCGCCTGGATCGAGAACGGCGGCATGCTTGTGAGGTTTGCGGGCCCGCGTCTGGACGGCAACGTCGATCCCCTCCTGCCGGTGAAATTGCGCGGCGGTGGACGCACCCTCGGCGGCGCCATGTCGTGGAGCACGCCCGCGACCCTCGCGCCCTTCCCCGAGAATTCACCCTTCCGCGGCCTCACGATCCCGGAAGACGTGACCGTCGAATCCCAAGTGCTCGCCGAACCGGCCGCTGATCTCGCCAGCAAGACCTGGGTGCGTCTGAAGGATGGAACACCCTTGGTGACCGCACAACGTCACGGCCAGGGCATGGTCGTGCTGTTCCACGTCACCGCCACGCCGGAATGGTCGAAGCTGCCGCTCTCGGGCCTCTTCGTCGATATGCTGCGCCGCCTCGTGGACATCAGCCAGGGTGTGGCCGGGGGCCCGAGCGAAGACATGAGTAACGCCGTGCTCGCACCGTACTCGCTCATCGACGCCATGGGCCGCCTGACGACGCCGGGCCCGATGGTGCGCCCGATCCCGACGCGCGATCTTAGCGGCGCCGTGCCGGGTCCGAAGACGCCGCCGGGTCTCTATGGCCGCGCGGGCGCGACCCGCGCCCTCAACCTGTCGCCGGCGCTGAAGGATCTCGCGCCGATGGAATTCCCGGCCGCCGCCGCCCGCGCCTCCTTCTCAGGGGTTGCAAGCGAACGCGCCGTGAAGCCGTGGCTGCTCACCCTCGCGCTGATTCTTCTGCTGGCCGACCTCTTCATCAGCTTCCTTCTGCGCCGCCTGATCCCCGACCGCATCCCGTTCGCGCGGACCACCTTCTTAAAGGGGGGCGCGGGAATTGTCGTCGCGATGATCGTGCTGTCGGCGGCTTTCGCCATCGCCGCCGAACCGCGCCGCGACATCGATCCCGTCGTGCGCTCCTCGATCCTGGAGCCGCGCATCGCCTACGTCGCCACCGGCAGCGCGGACCTCGACCGCATCGCGCAGTCGGGCCTCGACAATCTCACCAGTCTGCTCGCGACCCGCACCGCCGTTGAACTCGCGCTGCCCCTGCGCATCGATCTCAACGCGCCGAGCCTGACCACGGACTCGCTCACACCTTTCCCGATGCTTTACTGGCGCGTCTCGCCCACCACCGTCATTCCGCCCGCCAAGAACATGACCGCGCTCAACGACTATCTGAAGCGCGGCGGCCTCATGGTGTTCGACGCGCCGGATCAAACAGGAGCAGTGGGAGGAGGCGAACCCGGCGCGGCGCAAGCGCGCCTCAATGCGATCCTGCGCCTTCTCGACCTCGCACCGACCACCAACATGGCGCCCGATCACGCCCTCACCCGCAGCTTCTATCTGCTACAGAGCCTGCCCGGCCGTTACGCCGATCCGGGCGTCCTGGTGGAGCGCGGCTCCAACGGCAACGACAGCGGCTCCAGCGTCATCATCGGCAGTTCCGACTGGGCCAGCGCCTGGGCGCGCGACGGCAACGGCAACCCCATGTACGCCGTCGTGCCCGGCGGCGAGCGGCAACGTGAACTCGCGCTGCGCGCCGGCGTGAACATGGTGATGTACGCCCTGACCGGCAACTACAAGACCGACCAGGTCCACTTGCCCTCGATCATGGAAAGACTCGTAAATTGACGACGGGCATCTCTTTTGCACCGCTGGTGCCGATGTGGGTGATCATGCTGCTGGGCCTGATCGGCCTTGCGCTGGTCGTCTACGGCGTCGCGCGCCGTGCGCGCGGCGCGCTGCTGCGCGCCCTGCCTATCGCCGCGCTGCTCGTGGTGCTGGCGGAACCGAAACTCGTCAGCGAGAACCAGCAGCCTCTGAAGGACATCGCCGTCGTCGTCGTGGACGACAGCGACAGCCAGAAACTCGGGGCACGTGAAAAACGCGCCGAAGCCGCCGTTGAAAAGATCACCGCCGACCTCGCCGCCGCCGGCGATATGGAAGTGCGCACCATCCGCGCGGGCCGCACGGACACCTCGGGCGGCCAGGACGGCACGCGCCTGTTCGGCGCCCTCACCGCCGAGATGAACGATGTGCCCAAGCAGCGCCTCGCCGGCGTGATCGTGGTCACCGACGGCCAGGTGCACGACGCGCTGACACCCGCGCAAGCAAAACAAGCCGAAGCGCCGTACCTGAATGCGCCGCTGCATGTGCTCATCACCGGCGAGCGTAAGGAAGTCGACCGCCGCATCCGCATCGAGAACGCGCCGGACTTCGGACTTGTCGGCAAGGATTCCATGGTCCGCCTGCGGGTCGAGGACACCACCGTGCGCCGCGGCACGCGCGTGCCCGTCACCATCCGGCGCAACGGCGGCGAAGCCCAGCAGATCATGCTCCCGGCCGGCGAGTCCGAGAACGTGCCGATGGCCATCGAGAATGCCGGCGGCAATGTGTTCGAAGTGGCCGTGAACCACACGCCCGACGAACTCTCCGCCGCCAACAACCGCACCATCGTTTCCATCAACGGCGTGCGCGACCGTCTGCGTGTGCTGTTGGTTTCCGGCCAGCCGCACGTCGGCGAACGCTCCTGGCGCAATCTTCTGAAGTCGGACCCGAACGTCGATCTCGTCCACTTCACCATCCTGCGGCCGCTCAACAAGGACGACGGCACGCCGCTGAATGAGCTGTCGCTGATCACTTTCCCGATCCGCGAACTGTTCGAGGAACAGATCAACGAGTTCGATCTGATGATCTTCGACCGCTACAACCAGCGCGGCCTGATCCCGAACCAGTACATGGCCAACATCGCGCGCTACATCGAGAACGGGGGCGCGCTGCTGCTCACCGTCGGCCCCGAATTCGCCGAGAACTACACCCTGTTCGGCAATCAGCTGCAGCAGCTCCTGCCCGCCGAACCCTCGGGCCGCGTCTTCGCCGGTTCCTTCCGTCCGCAACTGAGCCCGATTGGGCGTAGACATCCCGTGACCGCCGGTCTGGGCCGCACCGAAGGCGGCACAGGCGTCGGTGAAAGCACCTGGGGCCGTTGGCTGCGTCACATCCAGGTCGTGCCCGAGAAGGGCAACGCCGTGATGACCGGCCAGGACAACGAGCCGCTCCTGATCCTGGACCGGGTCGGCAAGGGTCGTATCGCGCTCTTGCTCAGCGACACCATCTGGCTGTGGGGCAAAGGCTTCGACGGCGGCGGCCCGCAGACCGAACTCATGCGCCGCACCGCGCACTGGCTGATGAAAGAGCCGGAACTCGAGGAAGAAGCGCTGACGGCCGCCGCGACGTCCGATGGCGTCACGGTCACGCGCCGCAGCTTGGCCGAAAACGAAATGCCGGTCACTGTCACCCGCCCGAACGGCGCGGAAGAAACCGTGGTGCCGAAGTATGTGGACGATGGAAAATTCGTCGCCCAGACCCCCGTCTCGGAGCCGGGCGTATACAAACTCTCCGACGGCATCAACACCACATTGACGGCTGTCGGCACACCGAACCCGCTCGAGACCTATGACGTCGTCTCCACCGAAGACAAACTGAAGCCGCTCGCCGATGCCACCGGCGGCGGCGTGTACTGGCTGGAAGACGCCACCGCGCCGACGATCCGGCGCATCACCTCGACCCGCGTCGCGCACGGCGCGTCGTGGATGGGGCTTCTGTCCAACGAACAATATCTGGTGACGGGTCTGAACCAGACCCCGCTCGCCCCGCTCGCGCTCCTGTTGCTGGCGGTGATGGCCGGCGCGATGCTGGCCTGGTGGAGAGAGGGACGCTAGGTCTCACGCATGACCGCGCCGCTCTATATTCATCTTCCCAACGCAAGCATGTTGCCGGCGCTAGGGCCGGAGCCCTTCAAGGTGCTGCTCATTGCCGAGAGCATCGTCCTCGACGAATGGCGTGTGAAGATCTGCGAGGACCTCGCGCGGAGC
Organism: Rhodospirillaceae bacterium; assembly: GCA_041919675.1. Taxonomy (GTDB): domain Bacteria; phylum Pseudomonadota; class Alphaproteobacteria; order Rhodospirillales; family Rhodospirillaceae; genus SHVO01. The sequence continues at coordinate 69,171 of JAYRTJ010000004.1, forward strand.
GGCTGCCGTTATCTCGTCGCCTGGGGGCAGGACTGCAAAGAATGGAGCGTGGCGATGGGAAGGACGGGGGAAAATCTCGTCGTGACCGGCGCGACCGTGGACGAACCTTTAGCCGAAGCGATGTGGTTGGCCGTACATGAGGCCGAGCACCCCACGCTCACCTTGCATGCGCTCGTGATCGCCCACGTGACGCCGCACGCGCGGCGCGATGAAATCCTATTTCAGTTTCACAGCGCCGCGATGCGCGAGAAGCCCGGACTCTAACCGGGCGGCACGCCTTCATAGCCTCCGTCAAACTTCGGCGACACGCCGCTGTAGGAGAAGGCGTCGGCGGCGGTGAAGATCAGCGCGATCAGAAGAACGAGACCGAATTTCCAAAGATAATCTTGAAAGGTCGGGCGCGGCATTCTGCGGGCCGCTACACGATGAACGTTCACAACGTTGCGTGAAAACATGACGCGGGTTCCTGTGCTTCAGTCAAAACACCCCCGGGCTCCCCCTTCACGTGGGATCCCAATGTGGCGAAAGAAGAGCAGGAACCTGAAAACGCCGGCCGCGATGACACGTGACACAAGAAGCGTAAGCACCGAGCGACGTCACTCGGGTGTTAGGTTCGCGCGGTACGTGTTCTTTGCGCTCGGGAGGCCGACTTACTGGAGCGCTAAGCTGCCCAGTTCGGCGCGCACCTTCTGGCGGAAAACGTCGATGGCGACAAGTGAATTCCCCATCTTTACGTGCCAGAAGGTCCATCCATTGCACGCCGGCGCACCCTGCACGAGGGCCCCGACCTGATGGATCGATCCGCGGTAATCCGCTGAAATCAAAGTACCATCCGCCCTGACCTTGGCGGTGAAACGGCCCGACGGGTCCGACAAAACCGTGCCCGGCGTCAAAAGGCCGCGTTCCACAACGGTTCCAAAGGGGATACGCGGTTCGGTGCGTTTGGAGGGCGTAATCAGCATCTTCTCGTCCATCACGGGTTTAACGTTGGCGATGCGTTCACGCGCCGCCGCGATATAGTTTTCGTCGCGGTCCATGCCGATGTAGTTGCGGCCAAGGGCCTTGGCGACAGCGCCGGTAGTGCCGGTGCCGAAGAAGGGATCGATGATGAGATCGCCGGGTTTCGTGGCTGCGGAGATGACGCGGTACAGCAGCGATTCCGGTTTTTGCGTCGGATGAACCTTGTTGCCCTGCTCATCCTTCAGGCGCTCCTCGCCGGTGCACAGCGGCAGCGTCCAATCGCTGCGCATCTGCAGACCTTCGTTGAGGTTCTTCATGGCGTCGTAGTTGAAGGTGTAGCGCGCGTCCTTCGACTTCGAGCACCAGATCATCGTTTCGTGCGCGTTGGTGAAACGCGTGCCGCGGAAGTTCGGCATCGGGTTGGTCTTGCGCCACACGATGTCATTGAGCACCCAGAAACCCAGGTCCTGCAGGATGGCGCCGACGCGGAAGATGTTGTGATACGAGCCGATGACCCACAGCGAGCCGTTATCCTTCATGACGCGCTTCGCCGCGCCCAGCCAGGCGCGGGTGAAGTCGTCATAAGCCTTGAAGTCGCTGAAACGGTCCCAGGCGTCGTCGACACCGTCGACGCGGCTGTTGTCGGGACGCGTCAGCTCGCCGCCGAGCTGAAGGTTGTACGGAGGGTCGGCGAAGACGAGATCGACGCTATTCTCGGGCATGCGATTCATGATCTCGACGCAGTCGCCATTGTAGATGTGATTCGGCTTCAGCGGTTTGGCGGCGGCCGGCATCGTGAGCGTCCCTTATCCTCTAAGATCTCTTTTCTTGTTGGGAAGTGTGCGCCCCTGAAATGGCAGAACTTCCCTCCCCACCTTCACGCGCGCCGCGTCAAGCGGCGCCGGGGCAGGTTCCTTTTTGATAACGCGGACGCCGCTTTAAAGCGGCGCTGCTCGGAACACCGGCGGCGCCCGTCGTTGGAAGAATCATTAGAATCAAAGGGTTACCAGGTCGTAAAGAGGACCAGATCGTGAACCCAAGATGTTGAGTCGGAGCGATTCGCGAGACTCAACCTGTAGCGATGCCGGAGGAAATTTTTGCCGGTTGGTTAACCGGGCGCGCTTTCGAACATCTCGACCTGTTCCGGCGCCGCGCCCGCGAGCTGGGTGCGCACAAGGCCGAAGGTCTTGCGGTGATGCGGCGTGAGGCCGAGCGCGATGATAGCCTTGCGGTGCGCGGGCGTGGGATAGCCCACATTGTTCTCCCAGCCGTAGCCGGGATATTCGCGCGCGAGTTCGACCATGTAGCGGTCGCGCGTCACCTTCGCGACGATCGAGGCCGCCGCGATGGACAGCGACTTGCCGTCGCCCTTCACGATGGTCTCGAGCGCGCACGGAAACTCTTTGGGTTTGCGGTTGCCGTCGATGAGCGCGTAGGTGGCGACGCGCGCGAGCGCGGCGACGGCGCGGCGCATGGCGAGATGCGCGGCGTTCATGATATTGAAGCTTTCGATCTCGTGCACTTCGGCACGGCCCACGCCGACGACGGCGGCCCCGCACGACAGGAGGATGCCGTAAAACTCCTCGCGCTTTTCAAAGGGGATTTTCTTTGAATCGTCGAGGCCCTGACGCAGGACCTTCGGCAACTTCTTTTGATCGAGGATCACGGCCCCGGCGACGACAGGTCCGGCGAGCGGCGCGCAGCCGGCCTCATCGACACCGACAATGATCGCATCGGGGAGGCGCTTCAGAACCGCTTTCTCAAATTTGAAGTTCGGAAGCCGCGGCACGAAAAGATCACCTAGTCTTTGTTGATATGCTCCCGGAGGCGCGGCATCAGCTCGACAAAATTGCACGGGGTATGGCGAGCGTCGAGTTGGTATTTCAGGATTTCATCCCAGCCGTCTTTCACCGCGCCGGTGGAGCCGGGCAGCGCGAAAAGATACGTGCCGTTGGCGACACCCGCCGTGGCGCGCGACTGGATCGTCGACGTGCCGATGCTCTTCAGGCTGATCCAGCGGAAAAGTTCGCCAAAACCGGGAATCTCTTTCTCGCAGACCTGCTGAAACGCTTCGGGCATCACGTCGCGGCCCGTCACGCCGGTACCGCCCGTGGTGATAACGCAATCGACGTTCGGATCTTTGATCCAGGCTTCGAGCTGCTGGACGATGAGATCGACATCGTCTTTGAGAAGATTGCGCGCGGCAAGCTTGTGCCCCATCGCCGTGAGACGCTCCACGAGCGTTTGGCCCGACGTATCTTCCGCCAGCGTGCGGCGGTCGGACACCGTCAGAACCGCGATGTTGATTGGAACAAACGTCTTCTTCTCGTCGATACCCATCATAACTAAGCCTTTGCCTGATCGAGCCGCTCGCGGATGGACAGAAGGTCGCGCCA
>JAYRTJ010000005.1:0-71555 GCA_041919675.1 Rhodospirillaceae bacterium
GCCAAGCCCGTGATCGAACTCATCAACGCGGCGGAAAGCGTGCGCGGCGGGGACTTGTCGGTCCGCGTGAGCGAGAACACCACGGACGACGAAGTGGCCTATCTCAGCCGCGCCTTCAACCGCATGACCAAGCGTCTGGCCGAGCAGCAGACCGCGCTCCAGGAAACGAATGCCCAGCTCGACGCCCGCCGCCGGTTTACGGAAACCGTGCTTGAAGGGGTCAGCGCGGGCGTGATCGGCCTCGACCGCGCCGGCAATATCACGCTGCCCAATCGCTCCGCGTCGGACCTTCTGGACGCCGATCTGACGGCGGCGATCGGCCGGCCGCTGCGCGAGGCGGTGCCCGAATTCGGGCAACTGCTCGATGAACTCCGCGAAGCGCCTCACGGTGTCGTGCAGCGGGAAGTCGAAATCTCGCGCGCGAAGTCCACCAAGACCTTCCTTGTCCGCCTCTCGGTCGAACACGGCGACGACGCCGACGTCGGTTATATCGCCACCTTCGACGACATCACGGCGCTGCAAGCCGCGCAGCGCAAGGCCGCCTGGGCCGACGTGGCGCGCCGCATCGCCCATGAAATCAAGAACCCGCTGACGCCGATCCAGCTTTCGGCCGAGCGTCTCAAGCGCAAGTACGCCGGCAAGATCCAGGACGACGTGGACCTCTTCACCCAGTGCACCGACACCATCATCCGCCACGTCGGCGATATCGGGCAGATGGTCGACGAGTTCTCGTCCTTCGCGCGTCTTCCGGCCGCCGTCCTGCGTCCCGCCGATCTCACGCAAGTCGTGCGCGATGCCGTGATGTTGCAGCGGACCGCCTATCCGCGCATCGCCTTCACCGGCAGATTGCCCGGTGACCGCTGGATCAAATGCGATGCCCGTCAGGTCGGCCAGGCGCTCACGAACGTCTTGAAGAACGCCGTTGAAGCCGTCGACGCGCGCGTTGCCGCCAACGCGCTGGCGCCCGGGCAGGGCCAGGTGAGCGTCGAGCTGATCGAGGACGCCGGTGAGGTCGTTGTGACCGTCACGGATAACGGCGTCGGTCTGCCGGAAGCGGAGCGCTCACGCCTGACCGAGCCCTATGTCACGACCCGCGCCAAGGGAACGGGCCTTGGCCTGGCCATCGTGCGCAAGATTCTCGAGGAGCACGGCGGCCGGATCACGCTCAAGGACACCGCCGACGGCGTCGGCGCCCAAGTTACGCTGCATTTCCCCGCCACTCTCAAGACCGAGCCTGAAACCGCGGGGCATCGCGCCCAGGGTTCCATCGCTCTTGCTGGAGAATAAACGTAATGACTCACCCATCCCCCACGAGCGCGCCCGACATCCTGATCGTCGACGACGAAGCCGACATCCGGATGGCTGTCGGCGGCATTCTGCAGGACGAGGGGTTCGCGGTCCGTGAGGCCGGCTCCGCGGAACAGGCGCTGGAGCAGGTCAAAACGCGGGCGCCCTCGGCCGTCATTCTGGACATTTGGCTCGAAGGCAGCCGGATGGACGGATTGCAGGTGCTGGCGGCGGTCAAGGCGATGCGTCCGAACGTGCCGGTGGTGATGATCTCCGGTCACGGCACGATCGCCACCGCCGTCGAAGCCATCAAACACGGCGCTTATGACTTCATCGAAAAGCCGTTCCAGGCGGACCGCCTCTTGATGGTGCTGGGCCGCGCCCTGGAAGCCGCGCGCCTGCGCCGCGAGAACCTGGAACTGCGCACCCGCGCGGGCGCGCCGGAACAACTGATCGGCTCCTGTCCGCCGATCGCCGCGCTGCGCCGTACCATTGAGCGCGTGGGGCCGACCGGCTCGCGTGTGCTGATCTCGGGCCCGGCCGGCTCGGGCAAGGAAATCGTCGCCCGCCAGATTCATTTGAATTCACCGCGCGCGAGCGGTCCGTTTGTCGTCGTGAACTGCGCCTCGCTGCACCCGGACCGTCTGGCCGAGATGCTGTTCGGCGGCGCCAAGGCGCAAGGCGAGGACTCCGCGGGCCTTCTCGAGCGCGCCGACGGCGGGACGCTGCTCCTGGACGAAGTCGGCGATATGCCGCTCGCCAGCCAGAGCAGCATCATCCGCATTCTCCAGGATCAGAAAGTGGAGCGCATCAACGCGCACGGTCCGGTGGAAGTGGACGTGCGCGTCATCGCCACCACGAACCGCGATCTGCGTTCGGAAGTCAAAAAGGGCCTATTCCGCGAGGAACTCTTTTACCGCCTGAGCGTGGTGCCGGTGCAGGTGCCGTCGCTGGCGGACCGGCGCGAGGACATTCCGGAATTGGCGCGTCATCTGATGGACCGCGCCGCAAGCGCCGAGGGATTGCCGCGCCGTCAGCTCGGCGAAGACGCCATCACCGCGCTGCAGGCCTATCCGTGGCCGGGCAACGTCCGCCAGCTGCGCAACGCCATCAACTGGCTGTTGATCCTGGCGCCGGGCGGCGTCGGCGATGCGATCCGCGCCGATATGCTGCCGCCGGAAATCAACAGCGAGACGCCGCAGATGCTGAAGCTGCAGCGTTCGGACGAGATCATGACCTTGCCGCTGCGCGAAGCGCGCGAAATGTTCGAGCGCGAATACCTGATGGCGCAGGTGATCCGTTACGGCGGTAACATCTCGCGCACCGCGGACTTCGTGGGCATGGAGCGCTCGGCGCTCCATCGGAAACTGAAGTCCCTCGGCGTCAGCACCGACGCCCGCCGCCGCGATCAGGCCCCGCCGCTGCGCGAGGTGCGCAACGAGGCCCAAGACGGCGCCGTCCGCCCGCTTCCCTTGAAACGTCCGTTCTCAGCGTCCTAGGCCCTCCATGTCCCATATCGCTTACGTCAACGGCAGATACCTGCCGCAGCGGTCCGCCACCGTTCACATTGAAGACCGCGGCTATCAGTTCGCGGACGGTGTGTACGAAGTTTTCCTGGTGTGGAACGGCGTTCCGGTCGATTACGCGCCCCATATCGTGCGCCTCAATCGTTCCTTGACCGAGCTGCGCATGCGTATGCCGATGAGCCCGGCCGCGCTCACCGTGGTGATGAAGGAAGTCATCCGGCGCAATCACATGAAGACGGGCATCGTCTATATCCAGGTGAACCGCGGCGTCGCTTCGCGCGCGCATCCGTTTCCCAATGAGGATATCGAGCCGAGCATCGTGGTGACCGCGAAACATTTCGCCGGGTCCTCCGATGCCATGGCCGAGCAGGGCGCCAAGGTCGTCACGGCCCGGGACATCCGCTGGGAACGGCGCGATATCAAGAGCGTCGGTTTGCTCGCCAACGTGCTCGCGCGCCAGAGCGCCAGTGAGGCGAAGGCCTACGAAGCGATCCTCGTGACCGCCGACGGCACCGTGACCGAAGCCAGCGCCTCGAACGCCTGGATCATCACGGCCGACAAGACCATCGTGACGCATCCGGCCACCAACGCCATCCTCGGCGGCGTGACCCGCGCCACGGTCAAGGACCTCGCCGAACAGGCCGGTTACACCGTGCAGGAGCGCCCGTTCACCCTCGCGGAAGCCAAGAACGCGAAAGAGGTCTTCCTCACCGGAACGACCACCTTCGTCATGCCGGTCGCGCAGATCGACGACAAACCGGTCGGCAACGGCGCGGGCGGTCTGATCGCGCTCGACCTGCGCCGGCGTTATCGCCGCTATATCGATACTCTGGACGCGGCGACGGCCTGGAATGTCTGAGGCGCGGCCGCCGTCCCTGCCGCGGCCGCGGGCGATCCTGTTCGACTGGGACAACACCCTGGTCGATACGTGGCCCTGCATCGGCAAGGCGACCAACATCACCCTTGAGGCCATGGGGTTCGCGCCCTGGAGCGAGGCGGAAATCCGCGCGCGGATCGCAGGCTCGCTGCGCGATACCTTCCCGAAGATCTACGGCGATCGCTGGGAGGAGGCGCGCGAGATCTACTACAAGGCCTTCGGCGACGTGCACCTGGACATGCTGACCTGTCTCGCCGGCGCCGAAGATCTTCTCAAGACCGTCACGGACGCCGGCCTGTACCTCGGCGTCGTCAGCAACAAGACCGGGCGCTATCTCCGGGCGGAAGCCGATCACCTGGGCTGGACCCGGTTCTTCGGGAAGCTCGTCGGCGCCCAGGACGCCGGCCGCGATAAACCGGACCCCGAGCCGGTCCATCTCGCGTTATCCACAGGCAAGATCCCGGCCGGCGCCGACGTCTGGTTCGTGGGCGACGCGCAGATCGACGTGACCTGCGGCCGGGCCGCCGGATGCACGACGATCATGCTCGGATCGCCGCCCGCAACGCTTGTAACCGAGCCGGCCCACGCATATGTGAAGGATTGCGCCGCCCTGACGGCTCTGGTCCGGGCGCATTTAGCTTAGATAAAAGCCCGCGGACCCGGTTGACCGGTTTCCTTGAAAAATTCTAGTGTCGCCATTGATGCGGGTGGTTTCCTAGCCGGTCTGCCCCATGGGTCGAGAACCGTAACGATAACAACAAAATAACGACAGGGTGCAGACTCCAATGGCCAACGAAAAGGCACAAAACGTTCAGGACGTCTTTCTCAACGCGATCCGTAAGAACAAAACCCCCGTGACCGTCTTTCTGGTAAACGGCGTGAAGCTTCAGGGAATTGTGACCTGGTTCGACAATTTCTCGATGCTGCTGCGCCGTGACGGCCACACTCAGCTCGTTTACAAGCACGCGATTTCCACTGTCATGCCGTCGGCGCCCGTGCAGTTGTTCGAGCCAAAAGAGGAGGCGGCGGGTTCAGGAGAAGGAGCGCACTAGCTCTTTCGCCGGCTCACTGTCCGCGACAGTCGTTTTTGTACGAAACTCGTAAGACTGCCACCGCGACCGTCATCGTCCATCCGCGTCTGAAGACGCGCCTCAAGGATGATGATTACGGCGAACGCTCGCGTTTGGATGAAGCGCGCGGCCTGGCCGCGGCCATCAGCCTCAATGTGCTCCATGCCGAGGTCGTGAACCTCGCCAAGCCCAATCCGGCCACCTATCTCGGCGACGGCACCGTCAAGCGCCTCGCGGACGGCATCCAGGAGATGGGCGCCGAACTGGTCGTGGTCGACGGGCACCTGTCGCCGGGCCAGCAGCGCAACCTCGAGAAGGCCTGGAACGCCAAGGTCATCGACCGAACGGGTTTGATCCTGGAAATTTTCGGCGAACGGGCGCGCACGCGCGAAGGCCAGCTGCAGGTCGAACTGGCGCATCTCACGTATCAGAAGAGCCGGCTGGTCCGCAGTTGGACCCACCTCGAGCGCCAGCGCGGCGGCTTCGGCTTCCTCGGCGGCCCCGGTGAAACCCAGATCGAAATCGACCGGCGTCTGATCGGCGAGCGCATCACACGGCTCAAGAAGGAACTCGAAACCGTCACGCGCACCCGCAGCCTGCACCGCGAGGCGCGCCGGCGCGTGCCTTATCCGATCGTCGCGCTGGTCGGCTACACCAACGCCGGCAAGTCGACACTGTTCAACACCCTGACCGACGCGTCGGTCGTGGCCATGGACCAGTTGTTTGCCACGCTCGATCCGACCATGCGCCAACTCAAGTTGCCTTCGGGCCGCACCGTCATCCTGTCCGATACGGTCGGTTTCGTGTCGGATCTGCCGCACGAACTGGTCGCGGCGTTCCGCGCCACCTTGGAAGAGGTGCTGGAAGCCGACGTCATCGTCCATGTGCGCGATATCGCCCATCCCGAAAGCGAAGCGCAGCTCCGGGACGTGGAGGACGTGCTGAAGCAGCTCGGAATCGATCTGCACGGCGGGGATGCGGGCGCGGCGCGCCCGGTCATTGAAGCCTTGAACAAGATCGACCTTCTGGATGAGATCGGCGCGGACGCCGTCGAAGCCCAGGTGGCGCGCACGCCCAATCAGGTTGCGATGTCGGCCTTGTCCGGCCTCGGCACCGAGGCTCTTTTGGCGAAGATCGAGCGCGAGCTCGCGCACAAGCGCCGGCCGTTCTCGATCGTCGTGCCGCTGGAAGACGGCGAGACCATCGCCTGGCTGTACCGCCGGGGCGAGGTGCTGGGCCGTACCGACGGCGAGCTTGAAGCGCGCTTTGAAGTCCTGCTCGACGATGCCGATCTCGCGCGCCTCAAGAAGCGCGGCCTCGTCCTGGACCGCGCGGCCGAATGATACCCGGTGACACGCGCGCTCTTGTCCACGGCGTCATCGCCGCCGTGCGCGACGTCGCCGACGCGGTCATCGTTCCACGATTCCGCCGGCTCGCGCGCCATCAGATCAAGTCGAAGACCGCTCCCGGCGATGTCGTCACCGTCGCCGACGAGGACAGCGAACGTCTTCTGGGTCCGAAGCTGAAGACCCTCGTTGAAGGCTCGGGCGTCATCGGCGAGGAAAGCGCGTTCGCCGATCCCTCGCTGTTCGACCTCCTTCAGGGCACGGACCCCGTCTGGATCATCGATCCCATCGACGGCACCGCCAACTTCGTGAACGGCGTGGCCCAGTTCGCGGTGATCGTCGCCCTGGTGCACGGCGGTGAAACGAAGATGGGGTGGATCTATGAGCCGCTCGAAGGCCGCACGTTATGGGCGGAGAAGGGCAAGGGCGCCTGGCGCACCGGACCGATGGCGCTCGGCGCCGCGCCCGACCACCAACAGGTCCGCACGCCGCCCGCGAGCGGCCGGCTCAAGGACATGGTCGCGTCCATGCACAACAAGGACCTTAACGCCCTGCGCGGCAAGTTCGCCCGCAACATCCGCCTGGGCAGCGCGGCGCACGATTACTGGTCGCTGGCCGAAGGGCGCTCGCAGGTGCTGGCCTACCGCAAGCTGAAACCCTGGGATCACGCCGCGGGTTCGCTCATCCATGAAGAGGCGGGCGGCTACAATCGTTTACTGTCGGGCGAACGCTACGATCCGACCCGGCGGGAGCAAACCGGACTCCTGTGCACCCCCACCGAGGCAATCTGGCGGGAGATCAAGGAGATGGCGAAGGATATCGCGGACCCGCGGCCGTCTTAATTTCGCCGCAGTAGGCGGTCATATTTGCGTCCATGGGCCGGGTATTCAAAACGACTTTGTCGATCTTAGGCGCGCTGGCCGTTGCGACGGCGGCGCATGTCCCTCGCGCGATGGCGCAGGACTCCTTCGATCCTCCCGCCACCGCCCAGGACGAGCGCGTGTCGCCGCAGGCGTTGGACGCGCTGCTGGCGCCGATCGCGCTGTATCCCGATCAGCTCCTCGCGCCGCTCTTGATGGCGGCCACCTATCCGCATGACGTCGAAGCCGCCGCCACGTGGGCCGCGCGCCCGATGAACGCGTCCCTGCGCGGTGACGGTCTCGCGTTCGCCCTCGCGCCGTTCCCGTGGGACCCCAGCGTCAAGACACTGGCGCAGTTCCCGGACGTGCTGCGCATGCTCAACGAAGAGTGGGACTGGATGGTCCGCGTCGGGAACGCCTTCTACCTGCAAGAGTCCGATGTGATGGAGTCCGTGCAGCGCCTGCGCCATCAGGCCTACGCCATGGGAACCTTGCGCTCCACCGCGACGCAGCGCGTGCGCTTCGAAGGCGGCGCGGTGATCATCGACATGATCGATCCCGGCAGTGTGTACATCCCGCGCTACGATCCGGTGCGCGTCTATGGCTATTGGTCGTATCCGGACTATCCGCCGTACTATTTCCGCCGTCCGGTGACCGTGACCCGTTATGCGGTCGTTCCGGCCCTGTGGGGCTGGTCGTCGTGGGAGTGGCACAATCACCGCATCCGGGTGGACCGTCCGCGCTACAGCTACTTCCACGGCGCGAGCCCGTGGCGCTTCAACGACAATACCTGGCGCCCCGACCCGCGCCGGGGCCGCGACATGAACGTCCGCCGCGACAACGATCGCGGCGGCGATTGGAACCGTGGCGATCGCAATGACGGTCCGCGCCGCGAAGGCCGTCAGTTCCAGCCGCGCGAACGCCAAGCCTATGCGGGCCCGCAACTGACGCCGCCGGCGCCCGTCGCGCCGATCGCGCCGATGCCCTCCCAGGCGACCCGCGAAGACCGCGGCCGCGGCGTCCGCGGACGTCCGGGCGGTGAAGAGGGTGTGCGTCATCGGCCCGAAGGGGGCCGTGATCTCGGCCGCCAGTTGCGCCGTAACGGCGGCGGCGATGGCGGAGGCGGCGACGGCGATGGGCCGGGAAACGGCCGTGGCCGCCGGGACCGCGACTAGCCGCTTTCGCGCTCTCTCCTTTACTTGTTTACTTGTCGATGTTGACGGCGCCGCCCCGATAGGCGGGAACGCCGGTGCGCGGATCGACGGCCAGCCGTCCGATGAATTTCGGCGGCGGATCCCTGAAGCCTCGAATGCGCCAGTCGTACTGTGTGAAGCCCGGCGTGCGCGAGGCCCGCACGAAGGTGGCGTTGTGCTCCAGAACCTCGACATCGGTCACGATGCGCAAAAGGCCCTGGGACGAGAGGCCGATCTCCTCGAACCGGTCGGCATAGAGCTGGCCCTGGCCCGACCCGTTGACCTGGATCAGTCCGTCCTCGGTGGTCCGGATGCGGAAGATCGCCTGGTTGCGGGTCGCGAAGTTGACCATCTGCATGGCGCCGCCAAACCGTCCCTCGCGCTCGAACTTGATCTGGTAGCGGCCCTTGCCCAGGGGCGTGACCTCCTTGAAGGCGCTATCGCGCTTGAGCTGGTCCTGGATCATCTTGTCGTTCGCCGCGGCCTTCTCCGGATCGATTTCGCCGCGCGCGATCTGACCGAAGAGGGGGGCGTAGGTGAGCTGACCGAGGAAGGTCACGCCGTAGCCGCCATCCTTGGTCAAGCGGATCTCGGCCTCATAGCGGTCCGGGATATAGCAACTGGCGAGCAGGGCGAGGGCGAGGCCCACCGTTGCGGCGGCCCGCGCGTATCGTCCCAATGTCCGGACAAGTCTCCCGGTTTCCACGCCCCAGCCCCTTTGTCTTACCGCTATGTTTTATAACCGCTTAGCGAATCATTTGAATCTAAACTCTTAGGTCTTGGCGCGCTCTTCGTGTTTGGCCTGGACCCACAAGTTTTCCATTTCATCGAGGGTTGCGCCCTCGGGCGACTTTCCAGCCGCACGCAGCAGCGCTTCCACCCGCCGGAAGCGCCGGTCGAATTTGAGATTGGTCCCGCGCAGCGCCATGCCGGGGTCGATCCCGGCCTTGCGGGCCAGGTTCACGCAGGCAAAAAGCAGGTCGCCGATCTCGTCGGTCAGGCGCCCGGTGCTCTGCGCCTCGGCTTCGAACTCCGCCCGGACCTCGTCCAACTCCTCCTGGATCTTGCCGAGGATGTCCTTGGCTTGCGTCCAGTCGAACCCGACCCGGGCGGCCCGCTTTTGGAGCTTCTCGGCCTGTTTCAGCGCCGGCAAACCGGCCGGAAGGCCGTCCAGCACGCTCGGCGGGGCGTCCAACTCGCCGGCAGCGGCCCGTTCGGCGGCCTTCATGTTCTCCCAGGCTTCGGTCTGGGCGGCGACGTTCTCAAACTTCACCGTGCCGAAGACGTGCGGGTGCCGGCGGATCATCTTGTCGCTGATGGCGCCGACGACGTCCGGGAACGCAAAGAGCCCGGCTTCCTCGGCCATGCGGGCGTGAAACACGACCTGAAACAGGAGGTCGCCCAACTCGTCCTTTAGGGCGGGCATATTGTCCCGCGCGATGGCGTCGGCGACCTCGTAGGCCTCCTCGATGGTGTATGGCGCGATGGTCGCGAAGGTCTGTTCGACGTCCCACGGGCAGCCGCCGTTGGGATCGCGCAGGCGCGCCATGATGCCGATCAGGTCTTGGATGCTATGGCCGGGCGCGGCGTAAGGGCGAGGGGGCGCTTTTGGCGCGGACGTCATGGAGGGCGGTACCGGTTCGAAATCGGATATCCGCAGCTTACGCTGACCGCCTGTGACGCGAAAGCTAACCTTTGCGTGCGACCAGACTTTGCCAGCGGGCCTTTGCGTTATTGAGCCCGAAAGCCTTCAAGCCGGCGGCGAAAGAGCTTGGCGCGCGGCGCGGCAGGCTTGCAGACAAGGGATAAGGCGGCTCCGGGTGAGCCGGCTCCGGCGGCGCAACGTCGCCCAACGCATCCCAGGCCCGCGGCGTCGCGCGCGTGAGCAGGAGGGTGTCGCCGTCCCAAACCTCGACGCGGTCATAGTCGCCGGCATTGATCGCCGTGGCGGCCGCCGCGATCGCACACGCGCCGTCGTCGGCGGTGATATCGATGGTCGTGTTTCCGCCCGCATAGTTGAAAACACAGCGATAGCTCTTCATCCGAGACCCCGCAGCGTTTGCATGGACGGAAACTCTACGCCGCATCGGGCCGCGCGCAAGGCCGGGCCCCAAAAAAACACGCGCTTTGCAACTCACGTTGCGCATGCGCGCGTAATTCAAAGCCGCGGCGTGTGCGGAGCCTCCGTAGCTGTTGAGTGACTTGCCTCAACTGCCGCGTCAGGTTGTCGGTCGTCGGAACGCTGGGGATGGTCCGACGGGCGAGTCCCGGAGACCTCGTGCGAGAACGCCTTGGAGTCGGGAGGCGCCGCGCCGTACATACCCGGCCAGAGCCAGATACATGATTGTCGCATAATGTATATTATGGTAAGTAATAAGTCAGAAAAAATACCATGATATTCAGGTATGTAGAGGCTTATGCGCCTTACACCTCGACCACCAAGCCGTCGTGGGCCGGAACCACATGGCTTGGGAGCTGGAGCTTCAGCGCATCGTAGTCGATGGCGTTGCTCATATGGGTAATGACGGCCCGGTCGGGTTTCAGCGCGGCGATCCAGTCCAGGACCTTGGCGACATGGGCATGGGTCGGATGCGGCGTCAGGCCGAAGGCGCCGACGATCCACAGCTTGGCGCCGCGGACAATGTCCCGGGCGGCGTCGGGCAGCGCGAGGATGTCCGTCGAATAGACGACGTCGCCAAAGCGGTAGCCGATCGTGGCGCTGTGGCCGTGGTCCTGACGGAACGGCAAAACCGGAATCCGGCCGAGCTGGAACGGCGTGCCGGGCGCGACCGTGTGCGGCGTCAGCCAGGGCCTGTATATCGAGGATCCCGGCGGGATGCCCTTAAAGACGTATCCAAAGCGGTTCTCAAGGATTTCGAGAGTCTCGCGGTCGCCGTAAACCGGCAGCGGCTTTTCGGTGACCCGGTTGACCTCGCGCAGTTCGTCGATGCCGTGAATATGATCGGCGTGACCGTGGGTGAAGAGCACGGCGTCGAAGCTGCGGGTCTCGGCATCCAGAAGCTGCTGGCGCAGATCCGGCGAGGTGTCGACGAGAAGGCGTGTCGCGCCCTTCTCCACCAATATCGATGCGCGCCGGCGCCGATTGCGGGGGTTGGCTGGATCGCAATCGCCCCAGCCCGACGAGATCGCCGGAACACCGGGCGCCGATCCGCAGCCGAGAATGGTGACTTTCATGACGAAGCGGATTTGGCTTTCGCGAACAGACGGAAAAAATTTTCCGTCGTCTGCCGTGCGAGTTCGTCGCGTGAGACGCCTTTGATCTCCGCGACGGCCGCCGCGGTATGGGCCACATAGGCCGGCTCATTGGTCTTGCCGCGGAACGGCACCGGCGCCAGGTACGGGCTGTCCGTTTCCACCAGAATGCGGTCCATCGGCACGATCTTCACGGCGTCGCGCAAGGCTTCGGCCTTCTTGAAGGTGACGATCCCCGACAGCGAGATGTAAAAACCGAGGGCGAGGCACCGTTCGGCAAGTTCGCGCCCCGAGCTGAAGCAGTGAATGACGCCGGTGAAAGCCCCCTTCCCGATTTCCTCGGCCAGGATGGATGCGGTTTCGGCGTCGGCGTCACGCGTGTGCACGATCACCGGCAGCTTATTCTCGCGCGCCGCCGCGATATGGGTGCGGAAGCTGCGTTCCTGTTCCAAACGCGGGCTGTGTTCGTAATAAAAATCGAGGCCGGTTTCGCCAAAGGCGACGACTTTCGGATGCCGGGCGAGTTCCGTCAGCTTCTCGACGTCCATTTCCGGCTCGACGGCGGCTTCATGCGGATGAATGCCGACCGAACAGGATACGTCGCCGAACCGTTCGGCCATCGCAAGCACGCCCGGGAAGGCGGTGATCTTGGTGCCGATCGTGAGCATATGTCCCACGCCGGCATTGCGCGCCCGCGCAATCACGCCGTCCGCGTCGCCCGAGAGCTCGGGAAAATCGAGGTGGCAGTGACTGTCGACGAGCAGCGGCCGGCTCATGTCGGCCCCTCACCTTTCGCCGCCTCACCTTTCGCAGTCTCATGGGGCGGCGCGTAACGCGGAAAAATACCCTGCGGCGCGGGCAACGGCGTGCCGCCTTTGAGGGCGTGGGCCTCGCCCAGGGCCGCAAAGCTGCGCCGCTCTTCAGGGACGGCCAACTGATCGAGCAGCTTCGCCGCCGCGGCCGGGACAAAAGGCTGCATCAGGATCGCGAGATGGCGCGTCGCTTCCGCGAGCACATACAAGACGGTGTTCATGCGCGCCGGATCGGTCTTGCGCAGCGTCCACGGCGCTTGTTTGTCGACATACACATTGGCGGCGCGCACGACCAGCCAAATGGCATCGAGCACGCCATTGAAGGACTGCTGATTGATGGCGTCGCGGCACTGGTCCAGCAACCGGTGGCAGGATTCCAGAAGCGCGTTGTCGTCTTCGTTCAGCGGACCGGGTTCGGGCAAAACGCCGCCCAGGTTTTTCGCGATGAACGACAGGAAGCGCTGCGCGAGATTGCCGAATTCGTTCGCAAGATCGCCGTTGATGCGCTGGCCGATGCCCGATTCGCTGAAGTCGCCGTCGTTGCCGAACGGCACTTCGCGCAGCAGGAAGTAGCGCAGCTGATCGAGGCCGTATTTCTCGACGAGCATATGGGGGTCGATGGCATTGCCGAGGGACTTCGACATCTTCTGCCCCTCGATGGTCCACCAACCGTGCGCGAAGACGCGTTTCGGCACGGGCAGGCCGGCGCCCATCAGGAACGCGGGCCAGTACACGCAGTGGAACCGAATGATGTCCTTGCCGACCATGTGCAGGGATTCCGGCCAGAAGACCTTCATCTCGTCCGTCGCCTGCGGATGGCCAAGGCCGGTGATGTAATTGGTCAGGGCGTCGATCCACACGTACATGATGTGGCGGTCGTTGCCCGGTACCGGAATACCCCAGGAGAACGTCGTGCGCGACACCGACAGATCGCGCAGACCGCCGGCCACGAAACTGCGCACTTCGTTGAAGCGGCTCTTCGGCGCGATGAAATCCGGATTTGAGTCGTAAAGCTCCAGCAGCTTGTCCTGCCACTTCGACAGATCGAAGAAATAACTTTCTTCCGCGACCCATTCGACCGGCGCGCCGGTGGGGGCGAGCTTGCCGTTCGGGCCTTCCGTCAGTTCGCTTTCGTCAAAGAAGGCCTCGTCGCGGACACTGTACCAGCCGGCGTATTTATCGAGATAGATGTGGCCGTTGTCTTCGAGTTTGCGCCAGAGCGCCTGGCAGGATTCGACATGCCGCTGTTCCGTCGTGCGGATGAAATCGTCGTTGGTCGCGCCCAGCGCCTTGGCGAGGTCGCGGAAGTATTGCGAGTTCCGGTCGCAGATCGCGATCGGCGGAACGCCCTTGTCGGCGGCGGCCTTGGCGACCTTCTGCCCGTGTTCGTCCGTGCCGGTCAGGAACTTGACGCGGAAACCGTCGAGCCGCTTGAAGCGCGCCATGACGTCGCACGCGATCGTCGTGTACGCATGGCCGATGTGCGGCTTGTCGTTCACGTAGTAGATCGGCGTGGTGATGTAGAACGCCGGCTGCGGGACGGGCTGAATGGACAAGGGACAAGGCTCCGAAATGTGAGCCTTCATATAGTCGTTTACGCGCCGTGGGGAAAGCCCACGGCGCGTAAGACGCACCAGCAAAGAGCTGGATTTACTGGATTTCGAGCAGTTGAATCTCGAAGATCAGGGTCGAGTTCGGCGGGATCGGGCCGGCGGCGCGATCGCCGTAGCCCAGGTTCGCCGGGATCGCGAATTCCCAGGTCTCGCCCTTACGCATCATCGGCACGGCTTCCTGCCAGCCCGGAATGACGGCGTTCAGCGGGAAGGTGATCGGCTCGCCGCCCTTGGAGCTGTCGAACACCTGACCGTTGGTCAGCTTGCCTTCGTAATGCACGGTGACGGTCGAGCTCGCCGTCGGCTGAGCGGCGCCTTCCACGGCGCGCTGTTCCGGCGCCTTGAACTGCAGGCCGGTCGCGGTTTGACCCCAACCGGGGTTCTTGAGGTTGTCGGCCAGGAATGGATCTTGAGCGGGCGCCACGGCTGCACTTTCTTGGGCTGGGGTTTCGGTTTGGGTCTCGGTTTGAGTTTCGGTGGTCGCGGCCTCTTCGGCCGGTTTTTTGTCGCATGATGCGAGCGCAAAGGCGCCCACGATCAGGGCCGCAACTGCGATCTTCTTCATTGTCTTCTCCTTGGATGTAGAGCCGCCAGCTTACGCGGCGGCGGGAGCCTTGGCCACAGCCTGCTCGATGGACCAGAGCATGAGCATAAGACTGCGCTTCTTGTCCAGGTTGACGGCTTCGGTGCGGCGCGCAAGGGAACCGATTTTATCCCAAACTTCGGCCCAGGCCGCCGCAGGCGCGGCCGCCAGCAAGCGGCGCGCGAGGGTGCGTTCGCCCGGTACAATCTCCGACATATTGTCGATCATGCCGCGCGCGCCCGCGGCCACGATGCGCGCCAGCCACCACCCCAAAAGGCCGGACAGTGTCCGGAAGGCGTCGCCGCGCAGCGCCTGATCGCTAAGGCTGTGAAGCCGGCCGGCGTTCAGCTTCGGCACCTCGCCGAGAAGTGCCATCAAATCGCGGAACAGCTCGACGCCGCCCTCCTCTGCGAGTTCCAGCGCGCGTCCAACGGATCCGTCGCCGAGGACCGCCAGGGCCGCGACATCTTTTGGCGGAATCTCGGGGCTATAGCGATTGAGTAGGCTCGTGACCTGTTGCTCACGCAGCGGACGCAGGTCGAGCTTGCGGCAGCGGGAGCGGATGGTTGGCAGAAGGCGGTCGGCGTTATGGGCCACAAGGAACAGGAGCGCGCGTTCGGGCGGTTCCTCGAGAACTTTCAGAACCGCGTTCGCCGCGTTGGCGTTCATTTCGTCGGCGGCATCGATGACGATGGCGCGCCAGCCGCCCTCCGACGGCGTCATGGACAAGAACCCGCCGATCTCGCGGACCTCCTCCACGCCGATGACTGTCTTGCGCTTTGTTTGCTTGGCGTCGGACCAGGGCCGCTCCACGACGCGGAAATCCGCATGGCCCATGGAGGCGACGCGGCGGAACACCGGATCTTCCGGCGACATGGCGAGCGATGTCGGTTTCGGCGGCGCCCCGAACATATCGTTTTCGGCGACGTCGCCGCCTTGCGCCAAGGCATAGCGCGCCATGCGGAAGGCCAGGGTCGCTTTGCCGATGCCGCGCGGCCCCGCGAGCAGCCAGGCGTGCGCGAGGCGTCCGCTGTCCCAGGCCGCGAGGAATTCGCGTTCGGCGTTCTCGTGGCCAATGAGATAGGGATTGAGGCGCGGCTCCAGGAGCGTGGGCGGCTCTTCGGGTTTGCGTAAGCTCGCCATGCTCAGCGCGTCCCGAGAAACGCCGTGACGGCGCTCATGATTGCGGCGTGAACGGTGTCGATGCCGTGATCGGCGTCAATCACGCGGCAGCGCTTCGGTTCGGCCGCGGCGATTTCGAGGAAGCCTTGGCGCAAGCGTTCATGAAAAGCGACCGCCATCGATTCATAACGTGTCTCGGCGCCGCCGCGCACGTGCGCGCGGGCCAAGCCGACACGCGCCGGCAGATCGAGGATCAAAGTCATATCGGGCTTGAAGTCGCCAATGGCCACGCGCTGCAGTTCGCGGAGCGCGGCGATATCCAGTCCGTGACCGTAGCCCTGATATGCGATCGTTGAATCGAAGAAGCGGTCCGAGATCACCGTTTTGCCGGCGCCGACGGCGGGCCACACGGTTTTGACCAGATGGTCGCGGCGCGCCGCCGTATGCAGCAAAGCCTCCGTCAGTCCGTCCCACCGGTTGCCGGCGCCTTCGACGAGCAGTTTCCGGATCGCTTCGGCGCCCGGCGCGCCGCCCGGTTCGCGGGTGAGAATGACCTCGTGGCCGCGTGCGGTCAGCACGTCGGCAAGCTTGCGGGCCTGGGTGGACTTTCCGCCCCCCTCGCCGCCTTCCAAGGTGATGAAGATGCCCCCGGCCACCGGTGCTTATTGCGCCGGCGGCGCCGCGGGCTGCGAGGCCGGAGCGGCCGGCGGCCCAAAGACGATGTAAGACGCGGCGGCCTTCAGTCGGCCGACATAACCGAGACGGCCGACATCGGCGGCGGCTTGAAGCGGAATCTCGATCGGCGCGAGATCCTTTCCGGTGATCACGACCTTCGCGACTTCCGCACCCTTGGCGATCGGGGCCGGAAGCGGTCCTTCGTAGACCACTTTGACTTCGAGCGCCTGGCCGGCGGCGCGCGGCACCGTCACCATGACATCCTTCGGAATGACGAGGTTCACGCTGCCGGTATCGCCGAGCCAGACTTCGGCGTCGGTGACGACTTCGCCCGCGGTAAACAGCGCGCGGTTGGTGAACTCGCGGAAACCCCAATCCATGAGCTTCGCGGTTTCTTCGTCGCGGTCCTTCATGGTGTCCATGCCGTTGGCGACAAGGATCAAACGCCGGCCGTTCCGGATCGCCGAGCCCGTGAGGCCGTATCCGGCAATGGACGTGTGTCCGGTCTTGAGGCCGTCGGCGCCGCTGCCGACGCGGTAGAGCAACGGATTGCGGTTGCCTTGCGTGATGTTGTTATACGTGAAGGACGTTTCGCTATAGAGCGAATAGTACTCCGGGAATTCCGTGATGAGGTGACGCGCCAGAATCGAAAGATCGCGCGGCGACATGTAGTGTTCTTCGTTCGGCAGACCGGTCGCATTCGTGAAGTGGCTGTTGGTCATGCCAAGCTCTTTGGCTTTCGCGTTCATCTGCTCGGCGAAAGCTTCTTCACTGCCGGCCAGCGCTTCGGCGAGCACGATGCAGGCATCGTTTCCCGACTGCACGATCATGCCGCGCAGGAGGTCTTCGACTTTGACCCGGCTGTTCGGGTTGAGGAACATGGTCGATCCGCCGCTGGCCGCGCCGCCCTGCTGCCATGCATACCGGCTGACCGTCAGTTCATCGTCGAGCCGGATGCGCCCGGCTTTCAAGGCGTCGAACGCCATGTAGGCGGTCATCAGCTTGCTCATGGAGGACGGCGGCATCGGCTTGTCCGCGTCCTTCGCGCCGAGGACGGAGCCGGTCTGGAAATCGATCAACACGTATTCGCGCGCGTTGATGTCGATGGACGCGGCGAACGCGGTGCCCGCCGCGGCGGCGGCGGCGAGACCCAATACGGTGGCGAGGAGAAAACGCTTCATCGAAATTCCGAACGTTAAAATGAAAACGTGGTGCGGCGGCGGCGGTCGCCCATCGCCGAGAGTCTAGTCCCGAACGATCTGGGCGTCATCATAACCATAGGACTTCACGCGCGTGAGAAGCGTCTCCGCCTGAGTCTGATCGACCAGGGGACCCAGGCGGACGCGGAAGACCTGTTTATTTCCGGACGTCACCGGCAGCACCAGAACGCTTCCGATCGCGAGTTCTTTCAATTGCTGCTCGAGGCGGTGCGCGTTCGCAATCTCGCCAAAAGCGCCGGCCTGGATGAAGAGGCCCGTGTTCGGCCCGCTCGCCGGGATTGCGACCGCCGGTTTAGCGGCGATGGCGGGCGCTACGACTTTCGCTTGCGGCGGCTTCGCCGCCGGCGCTGGCTTGGCTGCCGGTTTCGGCGGGGCCGCGGCAACCGTCTTCACCTCGCCGGTCACGACGGCCGGCGGCGGCAGTGACGACGAGGCGACGGAGCCGCGCGGCACCGCCGCGACCATCGGCATTTCCGGCGGATTGCGCTTCAGCGCGACATTCTTGAGATCGAGCGACTGCTGCGCGTCGATCTCCACGCGCACGCGCGCGGTGCCGGCTTCGAAGAACCCAAGGAGCTGCGCCGCGCGGCGCGAGAGGTCGATGATGCGCCTGCTGTGGAACGGTCCGCGATCGTTGACGCGGACACTCAGCACGCGGCCGTTATCGAGATTGGTCACTTTCACGATGCTGGGCAGCGGCAACGTCGGGTGCGCGGCGGTCACCGCGTTCATGTCATAGCGTTCGCCGTTGGCGGTGCGCTTGCCGTGGAAGTCCTGGCCGTACCAGGAGGCGGTGCCTTCTTCGGCATAGGCGTAGTCTTCCGAGGGGTAGTACCAGGTGCCGGCGATCTCATAGGGATTGCCGACCTTATATACGCCCCCGTCGGGGATCTCGGCGCCGGCCTGCGCGGCAGACGGCGGAAGCGGCGCGGTGACGGGCGCATTGCCCCCCGCACAGCCAGCCAGACCCAGAGCCATACCGATGGCCGCAGGGCGAAGTGCCCAGTGAAAATATCTCATTACTAGCGTCTAAGTAGGCCAAGCCCCACAAGTGCTTGTATCTTACTGGAAACCGCCCCCGGCGGCAAGTTTTGGGACCTCGTCCACGTCAGGCCGTTGTCACAACGGTAATCAGCGCCTTATCCGCATAGCCGTCGGGCGGCAGTCCTTTGGCCTGCTGAAAGCGGCGGATCGCCTGACGCGTGCCTGAGCCCATGACGCCGTCCGCGGCGCCCTTGAGGAAACCTTGCGAGATCAAACCTTCCTGGAGCATCACCACGTCCTGCCGGCGCAGCGGCTCGGCGGCGGTCGCGAGGGTTGTCAACGCCTCGCCGCCGGTCATGCGGTCGGCAAGGTGGCCGACGGCGACGGCGTAAAACGCCGAGCGGTTCCACCTGAGGATCGTGCGGTAATTTTCGTAAACCAGGAGCGCGGGCCCGCCGGCACCCTGCGGCAGGACCAGCGAGGCCGCGACGTCGCGGTTTGGAAGCGGCCCGCCGTCGGCGCGGCGAAGCCCAAGCTTGGACCAGGCAGGCAGCGGTTGGACGTTCTCCTTGGCATCGACATCCAAACTGGAAAGGCCGATGTCGAAACCACGGGGGAGCTTCACCTCGCGCCCCCAGGTGCCCTGGCCGTCCCAGTTCATACTGTGCAGGTAGTTCGCGGCCGAGGCCAGCGCATCGGGAACGCTGCCCCAGATGTCGATATGCGCGTCCCCGTCCCGGTCCACGGCGTGGCGCAGGAACGTCGACGGCATGAATTGGGTGTTGCCCATGGCGCCGGCCCAGGAGCCTTTCATGCGCGCGAGCGAAATGTGCCCCTTGTCGAGGATGTTCAGCGCCTTGAAAAGCTCGTCGCGGAAAAAGGCTTCGCGGCGGCCGTCAAAGGCCAGGGTCGCGAGGGCGGCGATCACCGAGAAGTCGCCCATGACCCGGCCATAGTTGGTCTCCATGCCCCAGAAGGCGACCAGGAACCGGCCCTGAACCCCGAAATCGCGCTCGAGCGAGGCCAGCAGGCCGGCGTGCTGGGCCATCATCGCGCGCCCGTCGGCGATCCGCTTGGGATTCACCGCGTTGTTGAGGTAACGCGAAAAAGTCTGGGTGAATTCCGGCTGGCGGCGGTCGAGTTCGACCACGCGCTGCACGGGCTGAAGATCGTCGAGCGCCGCGCGGATCGTGGGCTGCGAGATCCCGCGCTTGGCGGCTTCGGCCCGAACGCCGTCCAGCCAGCGCGCGAAGTTCTCCGACGACAGGACGACCGTCTGCGGCGGCTCCGGCGGCGGCGAGGTCGGCGAAGCGCCGGCGGGAACTTGGGAGGCGGGCCGGCTTTGGCAGGAGGCCACCAGGGCCCCGCCGATGAAACCAAGAGCCGTGCGGCGCTGTATCGGGGAGTTATAAAGCTTCATGAAATCTACCCTCTAAACGCCCGTCATATGGCGAGAATCGCGGTTCGGCAAGACGCCCGCAACAGTGGAAATAGACCGCTCGTTCCGTTAGACTTTCCGCCGCTTCCGGGGTGGGCCGGATAAGAGGGGTCGAGCGCTATGGCGGAAGAAGCTTTTACGTATACCAACGAACTCGCCAAAACCGGCGCGGCGGCGCAGGAGACCGGCTTCTTCACGGAATGGTTCGTGAACATGTTCGCCGGCGCGATCGATATCCAACTCCATTCGCCCATACTGACCCTCGTTTACGCCGCGGTGATCTTCGCCCTCGTGATCCTGCGCCTTTACACCGAGAATCCGATCAAATCGCTCGGCTGCCTCGCGATCTATATCTATACCACGATCCAAACCTTTTCGCTCTATCGCGCCTCGACTTTCGTCACCGACTTCACGGCGCCCGGCTGGCAAGTCACCGCCAAGAGCCTGGTTTTCGCGGCCATGTTCGTCGGCATCGGCGTCTGGGGCGTCTCGCGCGTAACGCAGTCCTTCATCACCGCGCTGGTCACCATGGGCCTCGGCCGCCTGCTCGCGCCGCTCAATCCCCTGCGCCTGCTCGGCAAGCTGGGGAAGAGCGAAAAGGAACTCGACGCGATGGAGGAAGGCTCGGCGAAAAATCCGAAGCGCCAGATGACCGCCATCATGTTCACCGACATCGTCGGCTATTCGAAGCAGATGGGCGCCGACGAAGCGGCGATGGTCAAGAAGCTGAGCATCCACAACGAAATCATGCGCAACCAGATCGTGCGCAACCGCGGGACGGTCATCAAGACCATCGGCGACGCGTTCATGGTGCGCTTCCGTTCGGCCGAGAACGCCGTGCAGTGCGCCCTCGATTGCCAAAAGGGCATCGGCGACTACAACAAGGGTAAGCCCGCCAACGACCAGTTCCATATCCGCATCGGCGTGCACATGGGCGAAGTCATTCACACCGGCACGGACGTGTTCGGTGAAGGCGTGAACATCGCGGCCCGCATCGAGCCGCAGTGCGATCCGGACGGCGTGACGGTTTCCGATGTCGTCGCGAACGCGGCGCGCAACAAGGTGCCGGCGCACTTCATGTCGATCGGCGTGCGCCCGATGAAAAATATCGCCAAGCCGCCCGAACTGTTCAAAGTCTTCGCCATCGAAGAACAACAGTCGGCGAAGGTCGCCAAGCCCGGCGGTCAGGCGGCGCCGGCCGGCGCCGCTCCCGGCGGCGTGTTCAAGATCTGATGCGCCTGCCCGGCCTCTACGGGTTTACAGCCGGCCTCGCGGCCGCGTTCCTGTCGTTCGCGGCGTCGGCGGCGGACAAAGTTTCGCTCGGCACCGATTGGCGCGCCCAGGCCGAACATGGCGGTTACTATCAGGCGGTGGCGACGGGCCTTTACGCCAAGGCCGGCCTCGAGGTCGAAATCCGCCAAGGCGGACCGCAAATCAATCATTCCCAATTGCTGGCCGCCGGCCGGCTGGATTTTTCCGCGGTTCCGAACTCCTTCATCCCGCTGAATTTCGTCGCGCAAAACGTGCCCGTGGTCGCCGTGGCGGCGATTTTCCAGAAGGATCCCGCGGTCCTGATCGCGCACGCGGGCGCCGGGCATGACACCCTCGCCCAGCTCAAGGGCGCGAAGATCATGATCTCACCGGATACGCGGATCGGCTTCTGGCGTTTCCTCAAAACGAAGTTCGGCTATACCGACGAACAGGTGGCGCCTTACACCTTCAACCTGACGCCCTTCCTGTCAAATCCGGCGGCGATCCAGCAAGGCCTTCTGTCCAGCGAGCCGTTCCAGATCGAACGCGCCGGGCAAAAGCCGGTGGTGATGCTGCTCGCGGACGCGGGTTATGCCAGCTATTCATCCGTCATCATGACGTCGAACAAACGCATAACCGAACAGCCGGACCTCGTGCGCCGTTTCGTTGAGGCGAGTATCGCGGGCTGGGTGAGTTATCTCGCCGGGGATCCGACGCCGGCGAATGCGCTGATCAAGAAAGACAATCCCGACATGACCGATGCGTTGCTCGCCTTCGGGCGCGGTAAACTGATCGCGCATGGAATGATCACGGGCGGCGACGCCGAGGCCAAGGGCGTGGGCGTGATGACCGACGAACGCTGGAAGTCGTTTTTCGATGTCATGGCGGCCGACGGTTTGTATCCAAAGCAAATGGATTACAAAAAAGCCTACACAACCGCCTTCATCGGCACGGGCCGCCGCCGTTGACCGGGCCCGCGCTTCGGCTGGCCGGAGCCGCGAAGACCTATCCCACCGGCACGGTTGCGCTCGCGCCGGCGAGCTTTGAGATCGCGCGCGGCAGCTTTGTCAGCCTGGTCGGTCCGTCGGGGTGCGGGAAATCGACCCTTCTGCGCCTCTTGGCGGGATTGCTTGCGCCAAGCGAAGGCGAGGTCTCGCGCGGGACGGATATCTCCCAAACCGGTTTTGTCTTTCAGGACGCCACGCTCATGCCCTGGGCGAACGTGCGCGCGAATGTCGCGCTGCCGCTGACCTTGAAGGGCAAATCCGACGCGGGCGTGCCGGATACCTTGCGGCGCGTGGGGCTGGAAGGCTTTGCGCAAGCTTATCCGCGCGAGCTGTCCGGAGGCATGCAAATGCGCGCCTCCATCGCGCGCGCGATTGTCACCGGCCCTCAATTGCTCCTGATGGACGAGCCGTTCGCCGCGCTCGACGAATTCACCCGCTTCCGGCTGAACGACGATCTGCTGGCCCTGTGGCAGCAGAACCAGTGGACGGTCGTCTTCGTCACCCACTCGATCCGCGAGGCGGTGTTCCTGTCGCAGCGGGTGATCGTCATGTCGCCGCGGCCCGGGCGCGTTATCGCCGACGTGGCGATAGACCTGCCTGAACGCCGCGACGAAGCGCTGCGCGGCAGTCATGCCTTCGCGGACCGGTGCGCCAAAATCGGCGCGCTTCTGCGCGGCGCGATGACGGGCGAGGCCGCATGAAACGCGCGCTCGGCCCCCTCGCCTTCGGCCTGTTGCTGCTCGGCGGCTGGGAACTCGCCGTCCGTCTGGGCCACGTGCCGGCTTATATCCTGCCCGGCCCCGCCGCGATCGTTGCCGCGCTTTGGGCCAATTTAGGCGACCTTGCCGCTTCCCTGGCCGTGACGCTGGAAGTGACCCTGGCGGCGCTCGTGCTTGCCGCGCTGTCCGGCGCGCTGATCGCGATCGTGCTGGCGCAGTCGCCGCTCGCCGAACGCATCTTCTTTCCCTACGCGGTGTTTCTGCAGGTGACACCCATCGTCACCATCGCGCCGTTCGTGATCATCTGGGTGGAGAATGTGTTCGCGGTGCTGCTCATCCTGGCGTGGATGGCGGCGATCTTTCCCATCATCTCCAACACGCTTTTGGGTTTGAAAAGCGTGGATGCCAATTTGAAGGATCTGTTCCGGCTTTATGGGGCGACACGCGCGCAGACCGTGCGCCGCCTGATGATTCCGGCCGCGCTTCCTTATTTCCTGGGCGGGCTGCGCATCGCGGGCGGCCTCGCGCTGATCGGTACGGTGGTTGCGGAAATGGTCGCGGGAACCTCGGGAACCCGCTCCGGCCTTGCCTCGCGCCTGGTGGAGGCGAGCTATCGCCTGGAACTCGCGGTTGCTCTGGCCTGCTTCTTCCTTTTAAGCGCGGCCGGGCTTGTCCTCTATCTGGTGCTCGATGCCCTCTCGCGCCGCCTGCTGCGCCATTGGCATGAGAGCGCCCGGACGCCGGCTTAAGGACGCTTAAGTCAAGGAAGGTCCGGGCCCCGCGAACACCAAATCCGGATCGTGTGTGCCGTCCTGTTTGCCGTAGGTGCGGAACAGCGCGAGGACGCGGTTCATTTCGTCGCCGCTCAAGAGGTCCGGTTTACCCGCGGCCAGCGCCGCACAGTATTGGGCGGCGAGATTTTCGACTTCACCGGCCAGACGCAGGGCGCTCGCGAGGTCAGCTCCCGTTGCGATGACGCCATGATTGGCAAGCAGACAGGCCTTGCGGCCGGTCAACGCTTCCACCGCATGATCCGAGAGCGCCTGCGAGCCGAACGTCGCATACGGCGCGCAGCGAATATCCACACCGCCGGCTACGGCGACCATGTAATGAAACGCCGGAATCCCTTGCCCGGTGCACGCGAGCGCCACGGCGTGTTTGGAATGAGTGTGAACAATCGCGTTCACGTCCGGGCGCATTTTCAAGATGTCGCGGTGAAACCGCCACTCGCTCGACGGCCGGCGATCGCCGTACCAGCGCCCGGTGAAATCCATCACCGGAATATCGGTCAGCTGTTCGTAAGGAATGCCGCTCGGGCTGATGAAGAACGTTTCGCTGTCGCGCCGGACGCTGACGTTTCCGGAGGTGCCGTGCGTGAGGCCGCGCTGCGCCAGCGCGCAGCAGGTCACGATCACATCGGCCTTCAGGCGGGCATCGTTATTCATAGGGATGAGCGTATCCATTCAAGCGGCCACGCGGGCTCGTTCGGGGAAAAGCCTCAGAAGGCCGTCGCGGCTCGCGGGGCAGGTTCCGCGTTCGGTGATCAGACCCGTCACGTAGCGGGCGGGCGTGACATCGAAACCGACGTTCAGCGCGGCGCTGGCCGGCGGATAAACGGCGACGGTCTCAAGGGCGCCGGCGGCGGTGCGGCCGGTGATGTGGGACAGTTCGCGGGCCTCGCGCTCTTCGATGGGGATATCGGCGCCGTGCGCGAGGGCCCAGTCAATCGTCGTCGAGGGCAAGGCCACATAGAACGGGACCTTGTTGTCGAAAGCCGCCAAGGCCTTGAGATAGGTGCCGATCTTGTTGCAGACATCGCCGTTCGAGGTCGTGCGGTCGGTGCCGACGATGGCCAGATCGACGCGGCCGCGCTGCATCAGATGGCCGCCCGTGTTGTCGGCGATGATCGTATGCGGGACGCCATGCGCGCCAAGCTCATAGGCGGTCAAGGAGCCGCCTTGATTGCGCGGGCGGGTTTCATCGACCCACACATGGATCGGCAGGCCGGCATCATGGGCTTTATAGATCGGCGCAAGAGCCGTTCCCCAATCGACACAGGCCAGCCAGCCCGCGTTGCAGTGGGTGAGAACATTGAGCGGTCCTTGGCGGTCCTTTTCCTGGAAGCGTTTCTCAAAGATGGACAGGCCGTGGACGCCGATGGCCTCGCAGAGCGCGACGTCCTGATCGCAGATTTCAGCCGCGCGGGCGAAGGCGCGTTCGGCCCGGACCTCCACCGGACACGCCAGCGCGGCCGTCATTTGCTCAAGCGCCCAGGCGAGGTTCACGGCGGTCGGACGGGTTCCGCGGAGGAGTTCGACCGCGTGCGCGAGATGGGAGTCGCCGGGGTCGCGGCGCATCGCGAGCGCGACGCCGTAGGCGGCCGTGGCCCCGATCAGGGGCGCGCCGCGGACCGTCATGCTGCGGATCGCGTGCGCGGCCTCTTCGAGGCCGGCGAGGCGGGCGGTCTCGAATTCAAAGGGAAGCCGGGTCTGATCGATGACCAGGACGTCTCCATTTTCGGCGCGCCAGATTGTCCGAAAGTGCCGCCCTGCGATCCGCATCCAAACGTCCCCTTTCGGAAAAAACCACGGTGACGGTCATTGATTGTGAGTATCAACTATAAATTTTATGCGTGGAAGGCCTAGCGCGCGAGCACGCGGCCGGCGATCGGCGTCAGCTTTTTGACCAATTCAAAATCCCGCGCGGCCGGCGCCGTGATGAGCGCGGAATCGAGCGCATGATGGCAGCCGCGGTCGCACGGCCCCCGATGAGCGCCGAGGGTGGGCGTGACCTCTTTCACCAGGTTCCGCGCCTTGTCGGCGTTCGCCAGCAACACGCGCACGACCTGCTCGACGGTGACGGCCCCATGCCCCTCGTGCCAACAATCGTAGTCCGTGACCATGGCGACGGTGGCGTAGCAAAGCTCGGCTTCGCGGGCGAGTTTGGCTTCCGGCATATTCGTCATGCCGATGACGTCGCAATTCCAGGACCGGTAAAGCTTGGATTCCGCGAGGGTCGAAAACTGCGGGCCCTCCATCGCGAGGTAGGTGCCGCCGCGCGCGTATGGAATGCCGATGGTCCGGGCGGCCGCTTCCAGCCTGTCGCCCAGGCGCCCGCACACCGGATGAGCCATGGAGACATGCGCGACCAGGCCCTTCTCGAAAAACGACTTCACCCGCGCAAAGGTGCGGTCGATGAATTGATCGACGATGACGAAGGTGCCCGGCGACAGGCGTTCCTGAAGCGACCCGCAGGCCGAGAGCGACAGGACCTCCGTGACCCCCATCATCTTCAAGGCGCAGATATTGGCGCGGTAGTTGAGGTCCGTCGGCGCATACTTGTGGCCGCGTCCGTGACGGGGCAGAAACACCACCCGCGTGCCGCCGATCTCGCCGCGCAGGAGTTCGTCGGACGGATCGCCAAACGGCGTGGGGACCTTGCGCCACTCCTTATTGGTGATGGCGTCCATGTCGTAGAGGCCGGATCCCCCGATAATCCCGATCACCGGCGCCTTGCCGCCCTGCCCGTCCATGGTCCCTCCGCCCAAAAAGCCAAGCCCTTCTATGCCACGTTTATGGACCCGCGGTCGCCGCCCCGGGGCCAAAAAATCGCAGACTTATAAGACAGACTTGTTATAAGCACCCTTCCGGGAAGGGTGGCCGAGCGGTTTAAGGCACCAGTCTTGAAAACTGGCGTGCTCGCAAGGGCACCGTGGGTTCGAATCCCACCCCTTCCGCCATCAATCGACGTCTCGCCGCACAAAAACCGTCACCGGAGTCACAAAAGCCCACTTGACCCCATGGCAACCGCGGGGAACGTTCTTATTCGCATAACTGGGGAGGAATTCATGACACGGACCTACGGACTTTTTGGCGTTTCGCTGACGGCGCTGTTTATCGCCGCCGCGCCGGCCATGGCGCAGGAAAAAGGCGGACTGGACCTGACCGGTCCTTATGACGTCGTGGTCGGCTGGTTCAAGCCGGGCATCGAAGGCTGGAACCAGCGCGTGGTTTCCGTGAACGCCGAAGATCCGAACCGCGTGTTTGTCGGCGCCGTCGACCGCAACGACACCCGCGAAGGTCACCCGATGCTGACCGCCGACGGCAAGCTCATGAAGGAAAAGACAAAGGTCGTCCGCGACAACAACTTTTTCGACAAGGGCGACGTCAACAATCTGCTGGTCCTGAACGCCGACGGCAAGGTCATCGAGAACTGGTCGCAGTGGAACAGCGAAATCTCCATCGCGCACCACATCATCATCGACCCGTACGATCCCGCCCACCCGGTTTGGGTGGTGGACCGTTTCAATCACCGGCTCCTGAAGTTCAGCAACGACGGCAAACAACTGCTGCTCAAAGTCGGCGAAAAAGCCGTCCCGGGAAACGACGAAGGCCACTTCCACGATCCGGCCAGCCTCGCGATCATGCCCGACGGCACCTTCTATGTCGCGGACGGTTATACGAACTCGCGCGTCGTCAAGTTCGACAAGAACGGCAAGTACGTCATGTCGTGGGGCACGAAGGGCACGGGTCCCAGCCAGTTCAGCCTGGTGCATTCGGTTGCCGTGGATGCGGACCGCGTCTACGTGGCCGACCGCAACAACGACCGCATCCAGATCTTCGATCACAGCGGCAAGTTCCTCGATCAGTGGCCGGGCACCGCGCGCGTGACGCGCGTCATCACCACCGACGACAAACGCGTGTGCGTTTCAGCGACCACCTACGGCCGGTTCGCCTGTTACGACCTCGCCGGCAAGCTGGTCGGCCAATGGGGCACGCTCGGCGACGAACCGGGCGTGAGCGATAACGCGCACCAGATCGACGTCGACAATGCCGGCAACTTCTATGTCGCGGACGCCAACAACAACCGCGTGCAGAAATTCGTGCCGAAGAAAAATGCCGACAAGAAGCTTCTCATCGGCAAGGAACTCGTGCTGAAGAAATAATCGGCGCGAACGCGGCTGAAAAATGAAACGGAGGCGGCCTCAACCGCCTCCGTTTTTATTCGGCTGTCTTACTTGCGCACGCCGTCGAAATAATCGACGACGCTGCGGGCCACCTCGCCCATCATGTCCTCGGTATCGGCGCGCGGGCCCGTCATGTTCATGTTGTAGAACGAGATGACGATGGGTCCCGACTTCGCGTAGATGACGCCGACGTCATTGGTCACGCCCGTGGTTTCACCGGTCTTGTGGCCGACGGGCACCGTCAGATAGTGCGGGATCTTCATGGTGCCGGCCTGCTGGGCCCGCAACATGCGGCGCATCTCGTCGCAGCTTTCGGGCTTGGCGACGGTGCACTTTTCAACGCTCTCGACCAACCGGCCCATTTCGCGCGGGCTGGCGGCGCCGAACCAACGGCTTTCGTTGTTCGGATCGCTCGGCGCCGGCGAACGGTTGGAGCTCAGCGCCCTCACCTCGTCGATCAGCGCCTTGCGCTGATCCGAGAACACCGGCATGCGGCGCACGGTTGTATCCGCGCAGCACAGCGCGAACACGTCTTCCATGGAGAGGCTTGCGTATTTCGGGTCCATCGCGGCGTAGATAAGCCGGAAATATTCCCCGGTCGTATGCGTCTGATTGAGCACCCGGTAGTCCGCATCCTTCAGCCATGCGTTCACGCGGTCCTTGCCGCCGACCTTGGCGATCATAAGATCGGTCGCGGTGTTGTCGCTGGTGATCACCATTTCGGTGATCAGGTCACGGACGGTTGGACGCAAACCCAGGTCCTTGTAGCGGTAGATGCCCGAGCCGCCGCGCAGGACCGCCGGCGTCAGCTCAACGCGCTCGTCCAGCTTCAGCTTGCCGGCGTCGGCCATTTGAAAGGCGATGACCATGGTCGCCAGTTTGATCGTCGATGCGCTTTCGAAGTGCTCATCGGCCTTCACCATGCCTTCTTCGCCGCTCGGAAGATGCTTGATGTAAATGCCCGATTTGGCCGGCATGCGCGCGAGTTGCGCTTCCAACAGGCGCGTCAGCGCGCCCGGGCTATCGGCCGCCTGGGCAAAACCGGACAGAGCAAAACACGACGCCAGCGCCGCGGCGCAGGTCCGCGCGTAAGTCTTCAAGCCCATGCGAGCCCTCCCCCTTCGGTTCCCAAAAGCCGATGCTAACACAGCCCCTTCTCAACAGAGCAACGGCAGGGCGGTTTCCGCCAAGGGGAAAAGAAACGGGCGCCGGAAGGGCTCCGGCGCCCGCCTCCGGTCTCGGAAAGGAATCCGGCCTTAGGCCATGATTTCGCTGACTTCCTTGCTGGTCTGGTTGCTCTTCGTGCCCCATTGCGGCGTGTTCACGCCCATCAGGCGCAGGCCGGTGTAGCCGATACGGCAGCCGGTATCGCCCTTGAGATCGAAGTGATAGCCGTTCTTCACCTTGCCGCCGCAGCCGCCGGCGGTCATCAGCGGCATGCCGTCCAGCGAGTGGACGCGCGCATAACCGTGATCGGTGGTGGCGTAGATGAACACGTTGTCGAGCAGCGTGCCGTCGCCTTCCTGGACTTTCGTGAAGGCGTCGACGTAGTAGGCCCAGGCGGCCATGAGTTTGCGGGTGAAGCCCGAGACTTCCTTCTGATAGCCGAGCACGTCGTCGATGCGCTCTTCGTGCGTCGCAGTATGGTGCGGCTTCTCGTAGCCGGCCTTGCTGGGATCGCCCGAGCGGGTGGTCATCGCCATGTTGAAGACTCGGGTCTGGTCGCAGGCCACGGCCATGACCATGATATCCGTCATCATCTTATGGCGGGCGGTGATGACTTCGATTTCCTTGCCCGGCGGCGGTTCGTTCTTCAGTTCGGCCGGCCGCTTGCACGAGGCAATCGGTTCCGGCTTGGTGAGTTGCTGCTCGAACTGGCGCTCGAGGTGACGCAGGCCCGTGAAATACTGATCGAGGCGCGCGCGGTCTTCGGCGCCGATCTTGGCGTTCAGCACTTTCACTTCGTCCATGACGCTCGAGAGCACGCTCTTGCGCACCATGATCTTCGGGTTCGGCTTGAATTCCGGCGCGTTGGGGTCCTGGAAATCCGGTCCAAAGATGCGGGTGTAGAACGCGAGCGGCGAGATTTCCGGCTGGTTCGGCGTGTTTTGGTTTTCGTAGGACAGGGTCGAACCGGTTTCGCCGGTGCCCGTCGCGGTGAGCATCTTGAAGCGCGTGGTGCGGCCGATCTGGTTGGCGACCGTCACGTCGAGCGATTCACCGGGGATGTGGCCGCCGTCTTTCGGCGCGCTGCCGGTGCGCAGGATGACCCAGCCCGAGTAGTGGCAAAGGTTTTCGTAGTTGTCACGGAACGCGGTCGTGTTCGTGAACAGGTTCATGTGCTTCTGGATGGGCTTCCACGAAGCGATTTCTTCCGGGAGTTCGTAATCGAGTCCGGTCTTCTTGGGCACAAAGACATTGGTCTGCATGCCAAGGCCCCAGTGCCAGGTCCCGAAGCGGACCGGCATCGGCTTACCGTCGGCCAGCGCCGTAGCGTTGCCATTGAGGAACACATTCAGGAGCGGCAAGCCAACCGTGACCGCGCCGCCGCCCAGCATGCCGCGCAGGACGCGACGTCTCTCCATACCGCTCATCTCAAAACCCTCCCGGTTCGTTGACTTTGACTTGGCTCTAACTTGGCTCTGACTTGGCTCTCCTCGGCTCTACTCGGACTTGGCGCGACGCGCCTCTGCGCAGCAATGAACGCACGCCTCCCAGCGCCGCGGTCATCAGCTCGGGTCAGACTAGGCCAGAACGCCCAATATACACGCGCTTTCTTAGATAATCCTTGCGATTTTGGGTAACGCGGCGCCCGCGCGCGCAAAATCCCTTAACGGCTGGCCTCCGCCGCCGGCGCCGCCGCGGCGGTTTTCCCCGGCGGCGTATAGGGTTCCGCAACACGCGAAAAAGCGTTCGAGAGCGCAATCGTGCGCAGAAGGTCCGGGATCCGGTGGCCTTCGGCGGTGAAGCTCTCATTCAGGTAGCCCAGAGTCGTCTGGTCGCGAACGTTGGCGCCCGTCGCATAGCTGAACATGCGCCGGACCAGGCAGGAGCTCAGCCCCGGGTGGTCGTGCAGGGCCACGCCCAGGCCGATCACGTCGGTGAATTCCTTGCCGTCCAGGCGTCCGCTGGCGTCGATGGCCGCCCCGCCCTCGGTTTTACGGTAGCGCCCTGCCCCGTCGAAGTTCTCGAGCGCGAGGCCCATGGGGTCCGTGATCTTGTGGCACCCGGCGCAGACCGGGTTCTCGCTGTGGAAGTTCAGGCGGTCGCGCGCCGTGCGCAGGCGCGGATCGGGGTTTTCCACCGCCGAGAAATCCACGTTCGCGGGCGGACGCGGCACCGGCTGGCACAGCAGGAGTTCGCGCAGGGCCTTACCGCGCACCGTCGGCGAACTGCGGCCCGGATGCGAATGCACCGCGAGGAAGCTGATGTGGGTCAAAAGGCCGGCGCGCGGGCTATCGGCCGGGAATTCATACGGAACCCAGTAGGGCGGCGTCGGCAGCTGGTAGAGCGCGGCGAGCGCCGGCGACAGGAAGGTTTCCCGCGTGGTGTAGAGGTCGCGGTAATCGCGGCCCTTGGCGATCAGGAAGTTGTAGGCCGTGCGCAGCGTCTGCTCGCGCGCGTCCTGGACGGTGACACCGGTGAAAGCCGGATAAACGTTCGGGTCCTTGGCCAGATTGTCGAAGCGGTCGAAGCCGAACATGTCGTCGAAGAAGGCGCGCATGCCGGTTTCGAGGCGCGGACTCGCAAGCATCGTCTCGACGATCCGGGCGCGGCCTTTCGGCGTCTGGATCTCGCCGCTTTCGGCGGCCTTGAGCAGCATGTCGTCCGGAGAGGCGTTCCAGAGGAAAAGGCTCAAGCGCGACGCCAGCGAATAGGCGTCGAGGCGCGATTGCCCCGGGTTGTTCGGATCGGGTTCGGACGTATCGGAAATGAACAGCACTTCCGGTGCGATCAACATCCCCTCGAGCGCCACGCCGACACCGGCATAGAAGTCCTTGAGGCGATCTCCGGTTTCGCCGGCCTTCAACACCGCTTCATCGAGCAGTTTCTGATCCATCGGACGCCGGTAAAGCATCCGGCCCGTCGCCGCGAGGAACTTGGCGGCGCAGGCGGCGTCCGCTTTCTTTTCGTCGGCCGGCTTGCACGGAATCAAAAAATCGCGGTGCCCGGCGTCGACGACGCGCGCCGCGACGGTCGCGGCGGCGCGCTGATACTGTTCGATCTGGCCCGCCGGAAAACCGGCGGTCGCGGCGCCGACGGCCAGAAGCCCGTCCGTCCGGCGGTGCGGCGGAAACTGGGTCTCGATCTTGAAGTCTTTGCCGAACGTATGGACGAGGGTGTTGACGTATTGTTGCGAGGTGATAAGGCGGAGCAGCGCGGGCGAACCCGCGACCGCCGGTTCCTGCACGGTCTTCACCGCCGGAGCCGTCTTGGCGGTGGACGTTTCGGCGCCTGAACAACTCGCCAAACCGAGCGCGGCGGCAAGCGCGATCGCCGACGGAACCAAGGACTTACGAACCGAAGACACCAGCATTCCTCCTCCAACACGCCGCAAGACTCATATTACTGAACCGGGTCCCCCGCGGACAGCGGAAACCGGCCAAAAATCGGCATCCTTTCCAGCAGCTTACGCGCGAGCTCCGGTTCGTTCGCGCCTTGGCGAGGGACTCTTTCCAGCCCCTCGCCGTCAGCCGCCTCAGTATTTGAACCGCAGTCCGGCCCGGAACGCACGCCCGAGCACGTCATACAGAAGGCTGTTCGTGCGATGCCAATATTCCGGCGAGGACGTCGCCACGACCGGCGGCTCCGTATTGAAGACGTTGGAAATGGTCAGGAACGCATCCGCGTCGGCGCCGACATCGTTCTTGTGCATGAAGCGATAGGTGATGTTGGCGTCGAACTGCCACTGGCCGGCGATGTAGTTGGAATCGAGCGTTCGCTGGAACGTCGTCGAAACCGGACAGCCGCTGGTACAGCTCTTCGCGTAATACGTCGGTCCATAGTTGCCCGAGCTGACGCCGCGGCCCGTGACGCCGACCGTGATCGGATCCAGCATATACGTGGCGTTGAGGAAGAACTTCCAGTACGGCAAGCCGCCGGTGTTGTTGCCCGCCGCGTCCTGCGGTGGGTTGAGTCCGTCGTCCGACGTGGATTCGATGGCGTGCGACGCGAGGGCGCGCAGGACCATGCTGCCGTTCCACGTATCGACCCATTCATCGAGGTTGATGTTGTACGTCGCCTCGAAATCGATGCCGCGGGTAAGGTTGAAGGCGTAGTTCGTCGGCCGCGACGTGACGAGCGTGATGACGCCGGCGGGATTGGCCGGCGTGGGCGCTTGACGCTGGATGTTCGAGCACAGCGCCGTCTGGCCGATGAAGCACAGATCGAGCGTGGTCTGCGCATTGACCTGCTGGATCGCGCCCTTGATGTCGATGGAGTAGTAGTCGACCGCCGCCGAGAAGCCCGGCAGGAAGGTCGGCTGCAGCACGACCCCGAGGCCGAGCGTATCGGCCTTTTCCGGCACGAGGTTCGGATTGCCGACGGTCTCGGTGAGGAAGAGGCCGGCGGTTTGGCCGCCGTTGAACGGATCGCGGATCCCGCCCGCCTGGCCGCCGGTGCCCGTGGCGAAGATTTCCCCAAGATTCGGCGCGCGGATGTCGCGGGAGAGAGTCGCGCGCAGGCG
The DNA here is from genome assembly GCA_041919675.1 of Rhodospirillaceae bacterium. Taxonomy (GTDB): domain Bacteria; phylum Pseudomonadota; class Alphaproteobacteria; order Rhodospirillales; family Rhodospirillaceae; genus SHVO01. The sequence continues at coordinate 33,449 of JAYRTJ010000005.1, forward strand.
GATGTCGTCGATCGGATTGTAAGTCACGCCGATCTTCCAGGTGGTGACGTAGCCCGCGGTTGAATAATCGGTCGCGCGCGCCGCGGCGTTGACGTCGAGCGCGCGCGCCCAGGCCGTATCCTTCGCCAAGGGCACGACCGTTTCGATATAGCCTTCGGTGACGCTGTATTTGCCGTTCGTCGGCAAATAATTGCCCGCGCTGAAAGGACGCGTCAGCGAGACCGGATCGTAGGCGTTCGGCCCGAAGTTGGGATCGACGACTTTTTCTTCACGCCAGCCGCCACCGAACGCAATGGACACCGGCCCCGCCCAGAGTTCGAACGGCTCGCCGCTGGCGCTGAATTCCGCCAGCTTTTCGGTGTTGTCCTGGAGGCGGTGCGTGAAGCCCTTGAAATAATCGATGACCGCCTTGTCGTTCTTGCCCCAACCGAACGGATTATAGGGCAAGCAGCGCGGGTCGTCGTTCGCGGGATTGGTATCGGCGTTGACGCGGCACACGGTGGCGCCGTTGGCATTGCGCACCGCATCGACCGACAGCGGGAAGAGCACGTTGTTGCGCGTGGCGACGCGCAAGTTGTTTTTGGCCAGCGTGTACTGCGCAAAGACATCCCAGTTCCAAGTGTTCCCGCCGACGTCGGCCGTTCCATTGGCCCCAACGGAATAGACCCACGTACGGCGTTTGAAGTGGGACGAAAGGTTCGGGATATCGAGGTTGAACGAGCCCATCGTGAAGGAGGTAAGGCCCAGCGCCGTCATGCGCGCAAGCGTGTCGGCCGGGATGTAGGGGTTATCCGCGCGGATGGTCAAATTGCCTTGCGAGTCATCCAGTTTCGAGAGGCCGTACGTCTTGGAATAGTGACTGATGAACTGCGTGTAGACGGTGACGTTGTCGGCCAGGTCATAACTCACGCGCCCGAAAAGGTTTTCCTGCCGGCTTCTGGTCGTCACGTTCTGCGAGAACTGAGACGTGTCGTTCAGCGGCGCCATTCCGCCGGCGATAAAGCCGCCGCCCTGCACGTCGGGATAGATGAATTGGAATGGGGCGCCTTCCTTGTTGAACGCCGTGCCCTTCAGCGGGCCCGCGGTGATGATGCCGCCCGGCGATGCGTTGATAAGGCCGGTGTGGCTGCGCAGCAGGAATTCCGGGACGCTCGTGCTTTGGCCGGGGCCCGTTCCGTAAGCCGAGTTCGGGATGATCTTCCAGGCGATCTTGTTCCAGGCGCGCGCGCTCATCGGGAACACGCCCGGGTCGTAATCCCAGGCGTAGCTTGCGATGACGTGCCCGCGGCCCGAGGCGAAAGGTGTGCCGACCGCGAGATTGGCCTTGCCGGTCCAATCGTCGCCGAAGGTCGTAATCCCGCTGGAGACTTCGCCTTTCGCGCCGGTGAACTCGGTATCGAGCACGAAGTTCACGACACCGGCCAAGGCGTCGGAGCCGTACGCGGCGGAGGCGCCGCCGGTCACCACGTCGACGCGGCTCACAAGCGTTTGCGGGAAAACGTTCGTATCGATGGCGCCGTTCAGGTCCGAAGATCCGATACGGTGGCCGTTGAGAAGCGAAAGCGTACGCGTCTCACCCAGGCTGCGAAGGTTGAAGGTGTTCTGCCCTTGGCGGCCGGAAGAGACCGAATTGCCGCCGGCGCGCGTCCCGTCGCCGGACGTGCCGAAGGCCGGCATGGTTCTGACCACGCTGAAAAGATCCGGATAACCCGACTGCTGAATCTGCTCGACGCCCAACACGGTGACCGGCGTCGGCGCTTCGTAGCCGTCGCGAACAATGCGCGATCCGGTCACGACGATTTCATCGAGGGACGCCGGCGCGGCCGGCGCGGCCGTTTGGGCCTGCGCGCTTTGGACGGCGGCGAAGCTCGCCGTCAGCATGGCGAGCGCGCTGACAGTGGTCATTGCATGCGGACGAAACCCGCTGTGGCGCTGTGCGCCTGCGGCGGCATTGATGTTCGGCATAGATGCTCCCCCTAGGTGAATAAGGATTGAAAGATCAACAAGATGGCGGCAGCGAACCTCGCGTTCGGCCCGGCGCCGGTCATCGCCTCCCAGCGATCAGATATCCTATAGTCTTTGTCTGGACCTCCTTAGCGGCGCGCGGACGCGCTGACGCGGAAACGGCTCGGTTTGATGTCTCGTTTCGGCCCGCGCGGGCGACGCCTCCCAGCATCACCCGCGTGAAAGCCCGTTGCTCCTATCTTGAAGCAACTTCTTTCGGCGGATGCTGGATGAACACTTGCGTGAACTTGACGGCGAGCGCCGACGAGATGGCGGTGTTCTTACCCGTCTTCGGATCGGGGTAACCGTCCGCGAGGCGATGCAGATGCTTGTACAGTGACGGCGACGACAGCTGGCCGTAGCTCTGGTGGTGCGTCGACCACGAGTGGTTGAGCTGGCGGTACCAGTTGTCGATGTCGGAGTAACCCGCGAGCAGGCCTTCCGCGCGCTCCGGCGTCAATTTCAACTGGAACACCGCGCCCTTCATGTGATCTTCGCCCGGAATCTGGTTGAAGATCGCATGCGGCAGCGTGACATCGCTGGGCTGGGTGGTGAGAACGCCGTCGACGATCTTGCCGGTCAAGCGCTGCACGTACTTCTTGCCCCAGCGCATATCGACGCGGTTGGAGCCGCCGGGGATGATGTCGTTGCCGGTGGCGTCGGCCATCATGCGGTCGCGGCCGCGCAGGATCGTCACATCGACATGCGGATCGTTGACCATGTCCTCGACGCCGGAGATTTCGATCAGCACGCGATTGAATTCAAAGTCGCGCAGGTAGCGGTTTACCAGGAAGTGCAGAATGCCGGTGGGACCGCGGAACTCCTCGATGCAGCCGATGGCGCGGTAGAGCTGGTTGTCGATGCCCTTCACACCGTCCGGCGTGACCTGATCGTCGGCGTCCACGCGGCCGTCGAGATTGACGCCGTAGGAAACATTGCCGACCGGACCGCGGAACGGGAACGGATCTTCGCCAAGTTCGGGGTGCCAGATCTTCGCTTCCCAGGCGAGCTGGGCTTCTTCAAGCGTGCGCTTCTTGCCGTCATCGACGAACATCTTCTTGAACTGTTCGCGCGGCCCCCAGGCATTGAGGCCTTCCGGACATTCCTGCTTGCCTTCCGGCGTCTGATACACCGCCCACACTTCATCGGTGAGGATGTAGCCGATGACGCCGTTCACCGGCGCCGCCGCCGCCGTGTCGGTGGAGGATGCCGCCATCGGGGCGGTGGAAGCGCTCATCGCGAGGCCGGCCGTGAGGCCCAGCGCGGCGGCGAAGTGTGTCGTCTTCTTCATTGTCGTTCTCCCTCCAACGCGTCTTACGAGGCGTTATTGAAATAGTCGTCGCGATACCAGATCGCCTTGAAGCCGTTGCGCTGGCCTTGGAACTCGCCCCAGGAATCGCCGTTGATGTCGCCGGGTTCTTTATCGAGATAGGAGGTGTAAACGGGCCGGTCGCGCCACGCCCAGACGCGCAAGGCGTCCGCCTGCCCGGCCGCCGCGCGGCGACCGGTCTTCGGGTCGATCGCCATCACGCTCCACGCGCTGTTGTCGCTTTTGGCGTCACGGCTCGCGAGCACATAGGGGAACGTCTGCATGCACTTTTCCTGACTGCCGGCGCCGCAGATGGCCAGCCGGTAAGCTTGCGTCAGATCCGGATGATTGCAGGCTTGCTGATCCCAAGCGTCGTCATTGCAATTGTAGACGTAGATCGTCTTGCCGTTCTTGTCGGCGAGCACCTGTCCCGAAGCGGCGTCCTGCAGGGTGAAGTCCCGGCTCGGAAACGGCGTGGCCTGCGTATAGGCGTTGTGCCAGCCCGGCACGTCGCTGCCCTGCAGGCTGGCGTTACGGCCTTCCGGCGACAGCGCATAGGTGTAGAGCGGCTTTCCGCGGAAGGTCCACTGGCGCACGCCCGGCGAGCGCTGGATGACGCCCCATTCGCCCTGCGCTTCGGCGAATTCCGGCGCGGTGACCGGCGTCCATTCATCCGCGCAGCGATCAAAGCAGTTCGATTTATGGAGAGCGTCGCGATCCCAGGTGTAGACCGACTGGCGATCCGCGGTGGCGAGCAAGCGCCCGGTCGCGACTTGAATCACGATAAACCCGGGCGGCACGAGCGCCGGCGGACCGACCGGTTCGCGTTGGGCGCCCGAAGCGTTGCCGCGATTGGCGCGGCGGCGCGTTCCGCCGTTCACATCGCCCGGTTTCTTATCCAGCAGCGAGGTGTACATGGGGTAGCCGTCGTACGCCCACTGCATCTTGCCGCTGGGATGTTTGATGACCGTCCACTTGCCGACATTCGCCGCGCCGTCCGGCGCCCACACGGGCGGCCAAAGCTGAACGCAGCTCATGCGCGTGTCCGCGTCGGGCATGATGAAGCCGCCCGGATACGGGCTCATCAGGCCCGCATTCTCCTTGAACAACGTGTCGGTGCAGGTCGGTTTGCCCTTTTGATCGCCGGCGTCGCCGTTGCGCAGCTGAATGAACGGCCATTGGTAGAGCGTCTTGCCGTCGGCCGTCGCAAACAACGGCCCTTCCTCGTCGGTCTGAATGACCTGAATGCCGGCCGGCATCGGGGCGCGCTGATACTGTTCCTTCGGCGCGCTCTTCTGTGTTTGTGCGAAGGCGGCGCCGGCGATGAGCGCCGCGGCGAATGTCAGGACGCAAACTTTACGCAGATGCCGCATGATCCTTGCCCTGCCGCGCGCCTAAGACGCGTTGTTGAAATAGTCGTCGCGCAGCCAGAAGGCTTTGAAGCCGTTCCGCGCGCCCTGGAATTCACCCCAGGAATCGCCGTTGATATCGCCCGGTTCCGTATCGCCGGAGAAGGTGTAGACGGGCCGGTCGCGGTACGCCCAGACGCGCAAGGCATCGCCCTTTCCCGCGGTGGCGCGGTGACCGGTCTTCGCGTCGATCTCAATGATGCTCCATGCCTGGCTGTCGCTCTTGGCGTCCTTGTCCGCGAGCACGTAAGGGAACGTCCGCATGCATTTTTCCTGGCTGCCGCCGCCGCACACGGCGATCCGGTATGCTTGCGTCAGATCGGGGTGATTGCAGGACTGCTGATCGACCGCGTCGTCATTGCAGTTGTAGATGTAAACGGTCTTGCCGTTGCGATCGGCCACCACCTGGCCGGACGGCGCATCCTGCACCGTGAAGCCTTTCGGCGGGCTGGGCGCGCGCTGTGTGTAGACATTGCGCCAGCCCGGCACGTCGCTGCCTTGCAGGCTGGCGTTGCGGCCTTCCGGCGACAGCGCGTAGGTGTAGAGCGGTTTTCCGCGGAAGGTCCACTGGCGCAGGCCCGGCGAGCGCTGGATGATGCCCCATTCGCCGAGCGGCTTGGCGAACTCGGGCGCGAGCACCGCGGTCCATTCGGTCTCGCAACGGTCATAGCAATTCGACTTGTTCGGCGCGTCGCGGTCCGACGTGTAGACCGACGCGCGGTCCGCGGTCGCGACGAGGCGGCCCGTCGCCACCTGAATGACGATGAAGCCCGGCGGGATCACGGGCGGCGGTCCCACCGGCTCGCGCAGGGCGCCCGCCTCGCCCGTGACGCGGCGGCGCGTTCCCCCGTTCACGTCGCCCGGCTTCTTGTCCAGGATCGAGGTGTACATGGGAAAGCCGTCATAGGCCCACTGCATCTTGCCGTCGGGGCGCTTGATCGCGGTCCATTTGTCGACGCCCTTGGCGTCGGCAGGCGCCAGGACGGGCGGCCACAACTGGGCGCACGACAGGCGCTTGTCGACATCGGGAAGAACGAAGCCGCCGGGATATGGGCTCATGAGCCCGGCGTTTTCCTTGTAGACGGTGTCGTCGCAGGTCGGCTTGCCCTTCTGCTCGCCGCCGTCACCGTTGCGCAGCGCGCGGAACGGCCATTGATAAAGCGTCTTACCCTCGGCGGTCGCGTACAGCGGACCTTCGATGTCCGTGATGACGACCTGAATCCCGGGCGGCAACGGCTGACGCTGATAATCCTCAACCGGCTCGCCGCGCTTCATCTGCGCGGCGGCCCCGCCGGCCAAGAGCGCGACCGCGGCGACCATCGACAAAACTTTTACCGTCCGTAGCGGCCGCATGTCCTTGTCCCTCCCGACAACGAACTTCGACTTCGGTGGTCAGACCAGGATTTCGCTGATCTCCTTCGAGGTGTTGTTCGACTTCGTCCCCCAGGACGGAATGTCGAGGCCAAAGACCTTCTGAAGCGTATAGCCGAGGCGTACGACGGTCGAACCGCCGCCGGCGACATGCAGACCGGTTTTGATCTTGCCGGACGCCTTGCCGGCCGTGAACATCGGCACGCCGTCCAGGCTGTGGATGCGCGCGAGCGATTGATCGGTCGTTCCGTAGATCAGGCAGTTGTCGAGCAGCAGGCCGTCGCCTTCCTTCACTTTCGTAAAGGCTTCGACGAAGTAGGCCCAGCTTTCCATCGAGCGCTGCGTGAACCAGGACACGATCGGCTGATAACCCAGCTTCTCGTCCAGCGGCTCTTCGTGCGTCGTCGTGTGGTGCGGCTTTTCATAGCCCGCCTTGATGGTGGCGGACTGCGCGGCCGAGTAGGACATGTTGAAAACGCGCGTCTGGTCGCACGCGATCGCCATCACGAGGATATCTGTCATCAAGTTGTGGCGGATCGCCGTGAGTTCGGTGTCGCCGCCGGTCTTCGGATCCTCGCCCGGCTTGCCGGCCGGCTTGCACGCGGCAATCGGGTCCGGCTTGGTCAGCTGCTGATCGAACTGGCGCTCGAGATCGCGCAGATTGCTGAAATATTGATCGAGGCGCGCCCGGTCTTCGGCGCCGACCTTCTCATGCAGCACTTTCGTCTGGTCCATAACGCCCGAGAGCACGCTGCGGCGCGCCATGGTGCGCGGGTTCGGCGTAAACGTCGGCGCGTTAGGGTCCTGGAAGTCCGGACCGAAGACGCGCGTGTAGAAATTGACCGGCGACCATTCCGAGGTGTTCGGCGAGTTCGCGTTCTCGTAGGAGAAGGTGTTGCGCACGTCGCCGGTGGCGGTCGCGGTGATTTGCTGGAAGCGCGTGGTGCGGCCGATCTTCTTGGCGATCGTCACGTCGATGGTTTCACCCGGGCGATGATCGCCGCTTTCCGGGGCCTGACCGGTGCGATTGCAGATCCACGCCGTGTAGTGACAAAGGTTCGGTGCGGTGTCCTTGAAGGCGTTGTATCCGGAGAAGATGTTGAGGTGCTGCTTCACGTTGCGCAGCGAGGCGATTTCCTCCGGCAGCTCATAATTCGCGCCGACCTTCTTGGGCACGAACAGCTTTTCGTTCATGCCGCAGCCCCAGAACCAGGTTCCGAAGCGCAAGGGCATGGGCGCGCCGTCAGCCATGGCGTTGCCGTTTCCATTGAGGAAATAGTTCAGCAGCGGGATGCCCACGGTGACCGCGCCACCGTTCAACATGCCGCGCAGCACACGCCGTCTATTCAGGCCGTCCATCTCAAACCCTCCTCGGTTCGAAGCTCGTTCGGCACGCGGGCAACCGACAGAATTGTCGTCGCTTCTCTGCAATGCCTATATCGTGTAGGAAACCTCCGGTGACGAAAATATGAGGCGGCGACGTGCCCCACTTAAATTCTGACATTTACGAAACATCCGCGTTCGGCGCCGAGCGCCTCTCCCACGCGGTCAATACCCCGACCTTAACGGCATCGCGGCGAGGTCACAAATCTTTTTGATTTTACACGAAAACGCCAACTCTGCTTGTACGTTCTGTAGGCGCGGCGCCCCGATTTGTCACCACGCCGCCCGGTCAGATTTCCATAGCTGACATGGTATTTCTTCAAAAAGACAGGAGAAACAGATGAAAAAATCAGGATCAGCGGTTTGGAGCGGCGGCCTGAAGGATGGGAAGGGCAGCCTCTCGACCGAGAGCGGCGCCCTCAAGAGCCACCCCTATGGATTCACGGCCCGGTTTGAAAACGGCCCGGGCACGAATCCGGAAGAACTGATCGGCGCCGCGCATGCCGGCTGCTTCACCATGGCGCTGTCGAACATTCTCGGCGAAGCCAATCTCACGGCGCACGAAATGAACACCAAGGCCGACGTCACGCTGGAAAAGCTTCCCGACGGCTTCGCGATCACGGCGGTGCATCTCACACTGCGCGCAAAAGTACCGGGCGCGAGCCCTGAGAAATTCGCCGCGTTGGCCGACAAGGCGAAGGTCGGCTGCCCGGTGTCCAAACTCCTGAAGGCCGACATCACGCTGGATGCGGCACTGGAAAACTAAGTTCCATTACTTACCGTCGAACGGTTATCCTTCGTTCGATCACACGCGGGGAGGCTCCCATTAAAGTCCTAATCACCGGCGGAACCGGGTTCATCGGCTTGCGTCTCGCGCAAAGCATTCTTGCGCGCGGCGCGCTCGCCGGTCCTTCCGGCGCGCCCCAGCGCGTGGATGAGATGGTCCTGTTCGATACGCCGTCGGCCGCGCCCCTTCCCCTCGAAGATGCGAGGGTGAAGGTGGTGCGCGGCGATATCTCCGACCCGGGCGCCGTCGCGAAACTGATCGACCGGCCGGATCTGTCGGTTTTTCATTTGGCGTCGGTGGTCAGCGGCGGCGGCGAACTCGATTTCGACCTTGCAATGCGCGTCAATCTCTATGGTCACTTGCATGTGCTCGAGGCGCTGCGCGCGCTCGGCTCCAAACCGCGCCACGTCTTCTCGAGTTCCATGGCCGTTTACGGCGGCGCGGCGCTGCCGAAAGAAGTTTCCGATTCCACGCGTCATGTTCCGCAGACGACCTATGGGATGACCAAGTCCGCGGGCGAGCTTCTCGTGAATGATTATACGCGCAAAGGCTTCATCGACGGCCGTTGCGCGCGCTTGCCCGCCGTCATTGTGCGTCCCGGCGCGCCGAACAAAGCGGCCTCGGGCTTTGTCAGCGGCGTGATCCGCGAGCCGCTGAGCGGGATCGACATGGCGCTGCCGGTGGCGCCGGAAACGGCGATGGCGGTCGCGGGTTATCGCAGCATCGTCGACAACCTGATCGAACTACACGACCTCGACGGCGCGAAGATGGGCGACGACCGCACCGTCAACCTTCCCAACCGCACCGTCACGTTGCGCGAAATGGTCGACAGCATGCAGCGCGTCGCGGGCGGACGCAGGCTCGGCAAGGTGAGCGTGACGCCGGACCCCTTTGTCGAGAAGATCGTGGCGGGATGGCCGATGGGACTGGGCGCCGCGCGCGCGAAAGCGCTTGGCCTTACGCCGTCCGCGGAACTCGACACCGTTATCCGCGAATATATATCCGACTATGTAAAATAGCGGGACGCCCTCCTGTTACCTGAACGTGCGCCAGGGCCTCTCCGGCAACCGGGTTTCAGGTTAGAATTCGAGGTAGCGAGTCTTTAAGATGTCGCTGTCCTGAATTCGTCCTTGCATGGAGACACGGCTGTTGGCTTTTCGTTCGCGCTATCTGCTTGTGGCGCTTCTTTGCGTTCTCTCCGCTTGCAGCACCTCCTCACCGAAAGTCTCCGATTACCTCCAGGCCCGCGCCCTTTCAAACGAGGCGCAGGCGCTGATCGATGAAGGCCGCTACGAGGAAGCCATCGAGAAGCTCAACCGCGTTATCGCCTTCGGATCTATCGACGAAATCGACTACACACGCCGGGCGTCCGCCCACGGCAGCCTCACGCACTACGCCGAAGCCATCACCGATCTCGACCGCGCCCTGCAATTGAAGCCCGACAATTGGCGCAGCCAGCTTTTGCGCGGCGTGTTCAAGCAGCGGCTCGGCCAGTACGACGCGGCGATCGCGGACCTCGAAGGTGTCCAGCGTCTGACGCCCGACGCGGTCACGCCGATGCGCCGCACCGCTTATCTCAAGCTCCTCGCCGGCCAGTTCGACGAAGCGGCGGTGCGCTATCAGCGTCTGCGTTCCATCCCCGGCCAATCGAACACATCGGATCTGGGACAGGGCATGGCCATGTACCTATCCGGAAACTGGCTCGGCGCATCGGAATCTTTTGGGCGCGCGCTGAAAGAAGCGCCCGACGACAGCCTCGCCGCGCTTTGGTACGTGAAATCCGGCATGCGCGCGGGAATCTATGTGGACCGCGAACTCCTTTCCGCCGCGCTCGGCGGCGATGAAGGCGCCATGACGCGCGCCCTTCTCGCCGATTCCGAAGACGTGCCGGCGGCGGATCCGCAGGCGCTGCGCTCGAAGACCGCGCGGTGCGAGCGCGCGCTGTTCCTTGGTGCGATGCGCGTCATCAAAGCGAACGGCAATGGCGCCCGCGAGCAATACCAGGCCGCGCAACGTGAATGTCCGCGCGACAGCATCGAGGCGGCGGAAGCGCGCGCCGAACTCGACCGCCTGTCCGCGCGTGAGAACCTTCCCTCCGGCGGCTAGAGCCCCGTCACCACCATCGCGCGTCTCCCGGGAACCAAGCGCCCGTCGGCACGTTGTAGAGCCGTTGATAACGCGCGATTTTGACGCCGCGAGGATTCATGCGCCCCTTGCTCTTGTGGCTGCCCGGGATTTAGGCCGTTGAAGGAGCGGCTGATGCGCATAGATATTTCCCCTCCCCAGGTGTCTTGAATGTCAGGGCTCGGCCACAGGATCGCCACCGGCGCCACTTGGATCGTCCTTCAACGATTGGCCGTGCGCATCATCGGCCTCGTCAGCACGGTCATCCTCGCGCGTCTCCTGGTTCCGGAAGATTTCGGCCTGGTCGCCCTGGCGACCACCATGCTCGCCGTTCTCGAGACATTGCTCGAACTCGGCTTCGACTTGGCGCTCATCCAAAAACAGTCGGCCGACCGCTCTCAATACGATACGGCCTGGACTCTTTCGATCGTACGCGGTGTGTTGACCGCGCTTCTGTTCGTCGCCGCCGCCTACCCGCTGGCCGACTTTTATAACGACCCGCGTTTGGCCATGGTCGTCATGTGGCTCGCCGCGATCGCTCTTCTGAGCGGATTCCAGAACATCGGCATCGTCGAGTTCCGCATGGAACTGCGGTTCGAGCGCGAATTCCGCCTCCTTGTCGTCAGCAAGCTCGCCGCTTTTGTCGTGACCCTCGCGCTTGCCTGGTATTGGCGCGACTATCGCGCGCTTGTGGCCGGCATTCTCACGGGCAAAGCGGTCAACTTCATCCTCAGCTACACGATGCACCCTTACCGCCCCCGTCTCTCCTTGAAGGGCGCGACACTGTTTCTGCATTTCTCGAAATGGCTGCTGGTGAACAATCTCGTCGTGCTGATCCGTCAGCGCATGGACACCTTCGTGGTGGGCAAGATGTCGAGCGCAAGCGCGCTCGGCCACTACTCGGTCGCCTACGAGATCTCCAACCTGGCGACGACCGAACTGATTTGGCCCATCTCGCGCGCGCTGTTCCCCGGCTTCGCCAAGATGCAGGGCAATCCGGCGCGCCTCGCGGCCGGTTTTGTCGCGTCGCTGGGCATCATGTTCTTTCTCGGCGCGCCGCTGGCCGTCGGCGTAGGGCTTGTCGCCGAACATATCGTGCGCATTTTCCTCGGCGCGCCGTGGATGCCGGCCGTTCCGCTGATTCAGGTTCTTAGTCTCTATGGCTTCCTGAACCTTCCCGCGGCAAACGGCCAGGCGATCTATCTCGCCATCGGCCGTCCGGACCTCATTACATGGCGCGGCCTGCCGAGCGTGCTTGTGCTTCCCCCGGCGCTGATTGGCGGCGTTCATTTCATGGGGCCCGTCGGCGCGGCCTGGGCGCTCGTGCTCAGTGCGGCCGTCGGGCTCGTCGTGCATTTCTGGCTGATCAAGCGTCAACTCACCGTGGCCGCAAAGGACATCGTCGGCGCCCTGTGGCGTCCGAGCCTTGCGTTGGGCGCGATGGCCGCGGCGGTGTTGGTTATCGATCGTGCCTGGCCCGACGAAGAGACGCTCGCGCAAGGCCTCCTGCAGACGATGACCCTCGCCGCGGCGGGCGCCCTCACCTACTTTGGGACCGTCGCGATTCTATGGCTGGCCGCCGGGCGCCCCGACGGAACCGAAACGCGAATTCTTGGCACCGTTGAAGAATGGCTGGCGGTGAGACGGCGTGCCGGCGCGGCGATCCCGCGGTCGGAACCTCCACCGGCCTAGTCCCGGCGTTGCCGGCCCGCCAAATTTTTCTCGCGCGTTTCGCACGCGCCGGCGGGGAGGAAATGGGCCGTAAAGGGTTCCACCTCAAGTTATTTTTGCCTCAAAACTTGTTTTATCCACAAGGTTGCGGTTACGCCACCCCCGGTAGCGTCTTTGCGGGATGGTGTGTATTGTTAGTCATCGCTGCACCGGAGAATTTTCAATCAATAATGTAGCGAACCGTTTTGTGACAACTGCCGTCTGTCTCAACTGGTGGTCATGACCTTCGCGCCAGGTTCTTCCGGTGAACTCGACTTCTCCAAGATCAGCTTCCTGGTCGTGGACGATAAGCCCTTCTTCCGCGAAATGGTTCATGCGGCCCTGCGGGGGCGCAGCCGCGCGCTGCGCGACGCCACGACCATCGACAAAGGAGTCGAGGTGCTTCGCCACTACGGACACGACATCAACTGCATCATTTCCGACTGGGATATGACACCCCTCGGCGGGCTCGATCTTCTGCGCATGGTGCGCGCGCGCCTGATCCCGACTGTCTCGCCGCGTGTCAGCTACGTGATCTTGACCGCGCGCGCCGACACCTCGGCGGTGAAGTGCGCGATCGATCTCGACGTCAACGGGTTCGCCGTCGCGCCGCTCTCGATCGAAAAATTGGTGAAGACAATTGGAAGCGCGCTGCGGCGTACGTGGATGCTGCATCAATCGGTGCACTACGCAGCCGTGGCGCCCGTCGTTCCGGCGCCGCTCTCGAACGATACACCGGCGCCGAAAGCCGCCGCTCCGGCGCAACAGGCGCGCAAGCCCGCGCCGCCCACAGGGACGCCGCTCAAGAATGTCCGGATCTGCGGGATCGATGCCGTACAGCCCGGCGCGATCCTCGCGAAAGACCTGCGCGATCAGGACGGGCGGCTCCTGCTTGCCACCGGGACGGAACTCCGGGCGAGTTTAATCGACCGGGTGCGCGGCGCGGTGCGGTGCGTATGGATCGGCGACAATCCGAACGGGGCATAAACCCCGCGAAATCGCGCGGTTTTGCCTCTATGAACGCGGAACCAAACTTCAATCCGATACGTTGACTCTTCTCCCTGCAAGCCGGACACCGTGCTGACGGGCGGACGGGGGGACTTTCTCAACCATTGGATAGAGGTCGACCATGATCGCCGCCCACGGCCCTCACGCCGACGTCAATCTTTCCCGCGTCGGTTTTCTCATTGTCGACGATAAGCCGATGTCGCGCGAAATGGCGCACACCGCGCTGATCGACCGGGCGCGCAAAGTCCGCCAGACCATGAGCGTCGAAAAGGCGGCCGAGATTCTTACGCAGCCGGACGCGGACGTCGAATGCGTCGTCGCCGATTGGGATATGTTGCCCGTGGGCGGGCTGGAACTTCTGCGCATGATCCGCTGCCGGGCGCTGCCGAATGTCGATCCGCGCACCAATTTTGTGATTTTCACCGCACGCGCCGAAGAGGCCGCCGTCAAATGCGCCGTGGAACTCGACGTCAACGGCTTCGCGGCCGCCCCGCTTTCCTTGGATAAATTGGCCCGCACGATCGGTGCGGCCGTGGCGCGCACCTGGAACTTGCAGGACATCGGCCACTATGCGTCGGTGCCGTGCGTCGTTCCGCCGCCCGCGCCGTCACAGCCCATCGTTTCCCGCACACCGGCGACCATGGCGGGGGCTTGCGGCAGTTCACCGTTCGGGCACGTGCAGACGCACGGCCGGCGTCCGGCGGGCGTGCGCATGTGTGGCCTGAATGACATTCAGCCGGGCTCGATCCTTGCGCGCGATATCCGCGATGTTCATGGAACCTTGCTGCTGCGGACGGGAACCGCCCTGGAACCGTCGATGATCGGCCGGCTAAGGAAGGCGGCGGGCGCGGCCGCGGACCGCTATCAGGTGTGGGTCCGCACCTAGCGGCGGGCCGCCGGGCGGCCTAAGATGACGCCATGCGCATCGATATCGTCTTCGACACGGTCTGCCCCTGGTGCTTCGTCGGCAAGCGCCGGTTCGACCGCGCCCTCAAGGCCCGCCCCCATCTCAAGCCCGAACTGCGTTACCGGTCGTTTCTGCTCAATCCGGATTTGCCGCCGCAAGGTGTGGACCGGCGCGAATATCTGGAACGCAAGTTCGGCGGCAGCCACCAGTACGACCGGATCGCCGAGGCGTTGGTTTACACGGGCAAGGCCGAAGGCATCGATTTCGCGCTCGATAAGATCAAGCGCGTTCCCAACTCGGCGAATTCGCATCGCCTCGTGCGCCTTGCCCATACGCTCGGGCGGCAGGCCGAGGCGGTCGAATTGCTGTTCAGCGCATTCTTCGAGCAGGGCTTGGATCTCGGCAATGTCGAGGTGCTGATCCGCCTCGCCGAACAGATCGGTATCGAGCGCCACATGGCCCATGCGCATCTCTCGGGCGACAGCGACCTCAACGCCGTCTATACGGAAAATGCGCGGATGCACCGCCTCGGCATCACCGGCGTTCCCTGCTTCATCTTTAACGAAGGCCGGGCCATCGCGGGCGCGCAGGAGCCTGAAATCCTCATCCGCATGATCGACATGGCCGTGGCGCAGGATGCCGAACGCCCCGCCATGCAGAGCAGCGGTTAAATCTTTTCACCCGCGGCGCCTCGCAATCTAATTTTTTAGATGAAAATTGTAGTATAACTTATTGTTTCTACAATAAATAATACTAGTGGTTGCGCCTTCAATCGCGCTGGAGCGTTAACCTTTTTCTTACCAACGCCGGACCATTCTGACCCTCCGCCTAGTCGTTCAGCGAAGGTAAATGCGATGTCCGAACAGTGTGATCACGCTTTCAAGGTTCTGGTGAATACCTCAAAGTTCGAAGCCGTGGTCGCGCAGTCGTGCAAGGCCGCCTACGCCGTCGAGATGATCGCTCACGACCCGACAGTCATTCCTCACGTGCGGGTCTTCAACGTCGTCTTCGCGAGCCCCGAGGACCGCGACCGCGTTCGTATCGCCATGCGTTTCCTCGAAAAGGAACAGGCCGAGCTCGCCAAGGTCAAAAGCCAGCCCCCTGGACCGACTCTCGCCCGCCGCCTCGTCAGCGCTTAAGCGGCTTTCTCCGCCAACTTCGCCATACGTCCAAGGACTGTCTGAAGTCCCTTGATCCGCGCGCTTGGGGTGTCCCAAGGACGAATGAAGACGATCTTCTGATCGGGGCGCAGCTTTACCGTGCCCGCCTGCTCGGCGATGAAATCCACAAGGCCTTTGGCGTTCGGGAAGCTATTGTTCTTGAGCGATACGACGGCGCCCTTCGGGCCCGCATCGACCTTTTCCACGTTGGCTTTGCGGCACAGCGCCTTGATGCCGACGACGTCGAGCAGGTTCTCGACTTCCGGCGGCAGCGGGCCAAAGCGGTCGATGAGTTCGGCCGCGAAGCCGTCGATCTCGTCGCGGTCCGCAAGCTCGCCGATACGGCGGTAGAGCGAAAGGCGGATGCCGAGATCCTTGACGTAGGTGTCCGGAATAAGCACCGGCGCGCCCGTGTTGATCTGCGGCGACCATTCCTCGGACACCGGCCCGGCGTCTTCGTCCTCGCCGGCCCGCGCGGCGGCAACGGCCTCTTCCAGAAGGTGCTGATAAAGTTCGACGCCCACTTCCTTGATGTGGCCCGACTGCTCGTCGCCGAGAAGATTGCCCGCGCCGCGGATGTCGAGATCGTGACTGGCCAGCGAGAAACCCGCGCCGAGGCTGTCGAGGGTCTGCATGACGTCCAGGCGCTTTTGCGCCGTCGGGGTCGGCTTCCGGTCCGGCGGCAGGGTCAGATAGGCGTAGCCGCGCGCCTTGCCGCGCCCGACACGTCCGCGCAACTGATAGAGCGCCGAGAGGCCGAACATATCGGCCCGGTGGATGAGGATGGTGTTGACCTGCGGCATATCGAGGCCGGACTCGATGATATTGGTCGCGAGCAGGATATCGAACTTGCCTTCACTGAACGACGTCATGACGTCTTCCAGCGCCGTCGGGCTCATCTGACCATGCGCGACCGCGTATTTCACTTCCGGCACGAGTTTGCGCAGACGCTCGGCGACGCCGTCGATGTCCGCGACACGCGGGCAGACATAGAAGCACTGGCCGCCGCGGAAACGTTCGCGCAGGATCGCCTCGCGAACGACCACGGGGTCGAACGGCAACACGAAGGTGCGTACCGCGAGACGGTCGACCGGAGGCGTCGCGATCAAGCTCATCTCGCGCACGCCGCTGAGGGCCATTTGCAGGGTGCGTGGAATTGGCGTTGCCGTAAGCGTCAGCACATGCACTTCGGCCCGCAGCTGCTTGAGGCGTTCCTTGTGCGCGACCCCGAAATGCTGCTCCTCGTCGACGATGAGAAGACCCAGGTCCTTGAACGCGATGCTCTTTGCCAGCAGCGCATGGGTGCCGATGACGACGTCGATGGTTCCGTCGGCGAGCCCCTCTTTGACCGCCGCGGCGTCTTTTGCCGTGACCAGGCGCGAGAGCTGCGCAATGCGCAGCGGAAAACCCTTGAAGCGTTCGGTGAAACCACGCGCGTGCTGACGCGCAAGAAGGGTCGTCGGCACGACGACGGCGACCTGCATGCCGCTCATGGCCGCGACAAAGGCGGCGCGCAGCGCGACTTCCGTCTTGCCGAACCCGACGTCGCCGCACACCAGGCGGTCCATCGGACGCCCCTTGCCCAGGTCGTCGATGGTATCGGAGATGGCTTTGATCTGATCGTCCGTCTCGGCATAGGGGAAGCGCGCGCAAAACTCCTCGAACAGGCCTTCGGCCGGCGCGACGACCGGCGCTTCCTTGACCTGGCGGTCGGCGGCGATCTTGATGAGCTGCTCGGCCATGTCGCGGATGCGCTGCTTGAGCTTGGCCTTGCGCGCCTGCCAGGCCGCGCCGCCTAATTTGTCGAGCTGAACGCCGGCCTGCTCCGAGCCGAAGCGCGAGAGGACGTCGATATTCTCGACGGGCACATACAAGCGGTCATTGCCGGAGTATGTGATGCGCAAGCAATCGTGCGGCGCGCCGCCGACGGTCAGGGTCTCAAGGCCTTCGTAGCGGCCGATCCCGTGCTCGACATGGACGATGAGGTCGCCTTCGCCGATTTGCGAGGCGTCGGCAATGAAGGCGTCCGCGCGGCGCTTCTTGCGGGCCGTACGCACCAGACGGTCGCCAAGCAGATCCTGCTCGGTCGTCAGCGCGAGATCCCTGGTCGTGAAGCCGCGTTCCAGGGCGACCGCCGTCACAACCAGCAGCGACGGATCGGCGGCCAAAGCGTCCTGCCACGTATCGACGGGCAGAATCTTTTCCTGCCCATGGTCGCGCAAGAGACCGGCGATGCGGAGCTTGGAGCCCGCGCTGGCCGTGGCCAGAACGACCTTGCGATTCTCGCCCTGCTGCGCCTTCACATGCGCCACGAAGGCTTCGTAGATATTCTCGTTGGGACGCGCGCGCACATCGGCGAAATCGCGGCCCAAACGCCCGCCGGCATCCTCGCCGCCGCCGACATCCGCAGCCGCATAGGAGCGGAACGCCGCCACGTGCCGGCCACGCAGCAGCGTCATCCAATCGGCTTCGTCGAGGAACATCGTCTCCGGCGGCACCGGGTGATAGACGATGCCCTCTTCGATCGAGAGATCCTTCTTGCCCGCGCTCGCTTTATCGACGATGCGCCGCGCCTCGTAATAGTCGCGGATCGTCTCGAAACGCACCGCGACGGATTCCTCGATGTCCTGATCGAGACTGATGCTTGCATTCGGCAGGTAATCGAGAATTGTCCCGAGGCCGTCGTGGAACAACGGCAGCCAATGCTCCTGGCCGAGGAATTTCCGGCCCTGGGAGACCGATTCATACAGGGCGTCATTGTCCGCCGCCGCGCCGAACAATTCACGGTACTTGGTGCGGAACCGCGCGATGGAGTCCGGCGTCAGCACCGTTTCACTCATGGGTTTGAGCGAGATGCCGGTGCGCGTCCCGGTCGTGCGCTGGCTGACGGGATCGAAGGTGCGGATGGTCTCGATATCGTCGCCGAAAAGATCGATGCGCACAGGTTCAGGCACCCCGGGCGGATAGAGATCGATGAGCCCGCCGCGTACGGCGAACTCGCCGGCCTCCATCACCTGCTCGGCGCGCGAATAGCCGTTGGCCGCGAGGAATGCGTCGAAGGCTTTACGATCGAGTGTGGTTCGCACCTTCAACGCGAGCGCCGCATCCTTCAGCGTCTCGACTTTCGGAACGCGCTGCAGGATCGCACTGACCGTGGTGATGACAAGACGGCATTGCCCCTGGCCGGGCGGCGACGTCAGGCGGGTCAGCGCGTCGATACGCCGGGCGACCACATCCGAATGCGGCGAAACGCGGTCGTAGGGAAGACAGTCCCACGCCGGGACGGTGATGATCTCGATATCGGGCGCGAAATAGGCAACGGCCTCGGCAAGCGCGGCCAGGCGCAGTTCGTCCCGCGCGACGTGCAGCGTGGAATCGCGGAAAGCGCCGCGCGCACGTTCGGCCAGCACAAGGGCGTCGTAACCTTCCGGGATGCCGGACAGGATCCGGGCATCCACCTTGGCAAGAAAGCTTTCCATCCGTTAACCGCCTTGCCTCTTCTTTTCCCAGGCCAGCACATCGTCCAGGAGCGAGCCGTTCCAACGTGCCGGGATCGGTTTGCGCCCCATGATCCAGTCCATGAGATCGAGGTCGGACAGCTCGAGGAATTCCTCGGCCTCCGTCAGGCGCTCCTCGGGCAGGCGGGCGGCGTTCTCTTCGAAGAATCCCCCAATAATGACGTCGGCTTCCTTGGTGCCGCGGTGCGTGGCCCGGAAAAGGAGGCGCTTGCGCCTGGGATCGGTGGGACGGTCGGGTTCCATGGGTCCAAAACAATGGGTCCAAAACAATAGATTCCCGCAGGACGGGCCAAAATTGACCTCCTGTGGGGTGCTTCCGGTATAACGGGTCACGTCCGACTTGTCAGCCTGGAGTCCATGGCCCTTCTCCGTCCCCAGATCCTGTTTCCGCTGTTCGCCAAGGCTACCACCTTGCCGGGCATCGGGCCGCGCCTTGGGCAGTTGGTGGAGAAGGTCGCCGGCGACAAGGTGGTGAACCTGCTCTGGCATCTGCCGTCGGGCCTGATCGACCGCCGCTTCTCGCCCAAGGTCGGCGACGCGCCGCCGGGCAAGATCGCGACATTGGTTGTCGATGTTCTGGCGCACGCGCCCGCGCCGCCGCGCAACAAGCGCATCCCCTACCGCATCACCTGCGGCGACGAGACCGGGAAGATCACCCTGGTCTTCTTCCACGCCCAGGAAGACTATCTCATGCGCATGCTGCCGACGGGCGAGAAGCGCGTGGTCAGCGGCAAGGTCGAACTCTTCGACGGCAAGCGGCAGATGACCCACCCGGATCACATCGCGCCGTTGCACCAGATCGAGGACGTGAAACGCGTCGAGCCGGTCTATCCGTTGACCGAGGGCCTGTCGTCCAAGGTCCTCGACAAGTCGATCCGCGCGGCGGTCGCTTTGGCGCCGGAACTGCCGGAATGGCTCGATCCCGCCTATCGGCAACGCAACGGCTGGCCGTCGTGGAAAGCCGCGCTCTCGGCCGCCCATACACCCGGCTCCGAAGCGGACCTGTCCCTGACCACCCTCGCGCGGCAGCGCCTTGCCTTCGATGAACTCTTGTCGAACCAGCTCGCCCTGGCGCTCGTACGCCTCAAGAGCCGCACGCGGCGCGGCCGGACGTTGATCGGCGACGGCGCGCTTCGCAAGAAAGCCGAGGCGGCGATGCCATACCGGCTGACGGGCGCCCAACGCCGCACGCTGGAGGAAATCTACGCCGACATGGCCGGCGAGAACCGTATGCTGCGCTTGCTGCAGGGCGATGTCGGCAGCGGTAAGACCGTCGTCGCGCTGATGGCGATGCTGGGCGCGGTCGAGGCCGGTGGGCAAGCCGCCCTGATGGCGCCCACGGAAATCCTGGCGCAGCAGCACGGGGAGACGTTGCGGCCCTATGCCGAGACCCTCGGCCTTCGTCTCGAAGTCCTCACCGGGCGAACCAAAGGCGCGGCACGCGCGGAGATCCTGGCGGACATCGCCGGGGGCGCGGTGCATATCGTCATCGGCACGCATGCCCTGTTTCAAAAGGACGTGGAATTTCACGATCTCGCGCTGGCGGTGATCGACGAACAGCACCGGTTTGGCGTTCATCAGCGCCTCGATCTCGCCGACAAGGGCAATGGGACCGACGTGCTGGTCATGACGGCGACCCCGATCCCGCGCACCCTGGCGCTGACGGCCTACGGCGACATGGACGTTTCACGGCTCGATGAAAAGCCGCCCGGGCGCGCGCCCGTCGACACCAGGCTCATCAACCTCGAGCGCCTGGATGAAATCGTCGGCGGCGTCTCCCGCGCGATCGGGAGCGGCGCGAAAGTCTATTGGGTCTGCCCGCTGGTCGAAGAATCCGAGACCAGCGACCTCGCGGCGGCGGAAGACAGATTCGTGCATCTTAAAGAGCGCTTCGGCGCCAAAGTCGCGCTCCTGCACGGCCAGATGAAAGCCGCCGATAAAGACGCCGCCATGGAACGGTTCGCGGCGAAAAATACCGGCTGCCAAATCCTGGTCGCGACCACGGTCATCGAAGTGGGCGTAGATGTACCGGACGCAACCATTATCGTCGTTGAGCACGCCGAACGCTTTGGCTTGGCGCAGCTCCACCAGTTGCGTGGGCGTGTGGGACGCGGCGGAAAGCCGGGAACCTGCTTGCTGCTTTACGCCGGCCCGTTGACGGAAACCGCCAAGGCGCGCCTTTCAACGCTACGCGACACCGAAGACGGTTTTGTGATCGCCGAGGAAGACTTGAAGTTGCGCGGCGGCGGCGAGGTTCTGGGGACGCGCCAGAGCGGCCTGCCCGATTTCAGGCTGGCCGACATCATGGTGCACGGCGATCTGTTGGCGGCCGCCCGCGACGACGCGAAACTCACCATCGCCCGCGACCCCGACCTCGAGACCCCGCGCGGCCAGGCGCTGCGCACGCTCCTTTATCTTTTTCAGCAGGACGAAGCGGTGCGGACCCTCAGGTCCGGCTGACGGCCTTCGCCGGCGGCACGACGATGCCGCCCGAAACGATCATCTTCAGCGCTTCCTCGATTGTCATATCCACCTTCGTCATGTCCTTGCGCGGAACGAAGACCAGATAGCCCGAGGTAAAGGACATGGTGGGGATGAAGACGCTGTAGATCTCCTCCTCCGTCCTGCTCTGGATTTCCGGCGGCGCACGGCCGATCACGAAGCCAAGCGCCCACATCTCCTTGCGCGGATATTCCACCATCACGACCTCGCGAAACGACTGCGTCTGTTTCGACAGCACCGTCTCGAAGATCTGCTTCACCGCGCTATAAAAGCTGCGAATGACAGGCATGTGGTTCAGGATGCCCTCGCCCATCCGTACCGCCATGCGGCCGAGGTAGTTGGCGGTCACGAAGCCGATCAGGGTCAGGAATATGACGAGGATGAGGATGCCCACGCCGGGGACATCGAGGTAGGTGCGCGGATTGATCGCCGCAGGCAGCAGGCCGGTGACGGCCGCGTCGATGTAATCGACCAGCGACCAGGTCACATAGAGGGTGATGGCGATCGGCGCGGTGATAAGGACGCCCGCCAGGAAGTAGTTCCGCAGGCGGGAAACGGCGGGGTGGCGGCCGTCATGCGGCGGAGACGTTGGAGCCGGAGGCGTGTTCATGCCATCATCATCGCATGATTGTCCCCCCTGTCCCAAGCGGCGAACGCCAACGCCCCTCCGTCGGCATCGGCGCGGTCGTCGTCAAGCGCACGCCGGGCGGACCTCAAGTCCTCTTGATCCGCCGCGGCGCACCGCCGCGCATGGGTGAATGGAGCATTCCGGGTGGACGCCAGGAATGGGGCGAAACCATCCGCGAGACCGCCGCGCGTGAGGTCATGGAGGAAACGGGCGTCACCGTGACGAATCTCAGACTGCTGGACGTGGTCGACGGCATTGCCCGGTCCGCCGGCGCCGTGACGGGACATTGGACACTGGTCGACTTCCGGGCCGACTGGGACGGCGGCGAGCCGCGCGCGGGCGACGACGCCATCGACGCCAAATGGGTCCCCGTAGCCGAACTGGCGCATTACGGCCTCTGGAGCGAAACCCGGCGCATCATTGATGCCGGCCTGGCTTTGGATTAACGGTGATCCATGATCGACGCTGATTGGATCCCCGTCCCCAAGCCCCTGTTCACGGTGCGGGTCTGTATCAATAAACGGCTGAACACCGACAAGCTCCCGTCCTGCGGCGGGCGCGGCAGCCGGGGCGTCGCGGACCTGCTGGAACGCCTCATCATGGAGGAGCGCCTTCCCGCATCGGTGACGCGCGGACCCTGCATGAACAATTGCCTGCATGGCCCGACCATCAAGGTTCAAGGCGCCGACTTCATCAGCCTGGAAGGCGACGTCGGCGCCGCGCAAATCGAGAAGATCATGGCCGCGGTGCGCGCCGAGGCCGAGCGCCGCAAAGCCGTGCCGCCCGTTGCCGCCGATGCGCCGCCGCCGTGACGGTCTTTCTCGCGGTCTGCGCCGCCATCGTCGCGGGCATCGTCGGCCTTGCTTTGGCCTTGCCGTGCAAAGGCTGCCGGCTCAGGCGCGAACGCCTTCACCGCGCCTACGAGAAATGGAAAAAAACCCGCGAACGCGGCTGACTATTGGATCATCGCAAGTGCGGAATCGATCCACGTCATGATGGTGACCTTCATGACTTGGAATTGCGCATAGGGCCAGATGAAGGCGTTGATCATCGCCTTGTCCATCGGGGTCCGCTCGACCATCAGGTCGCGCACAAAGAACATGATTCCAGTGACCGCATACACGGCCTGGAGCAACGCGAATTTACCCATCCGATCCCCCCATTCCCGGCGCGATGGTGCACCAGTTGAAGGGGAAAATCCAGCGAAGGTAAACCGCGATCAGCCGGCTTGTCCCGGCTTGCTCCGCAAGTCCGCGAGCGTGCGTTTCATGATCGCCACCTTGTACGCCGGCACCTGGAAGACTCGCCCTTCGCCACGGGACTTGATGCCCGCCATCGCTTGCGCCGCGCTGCTTTCGGCCGCGAGGCCGGGCGCCGGCGTCGCCGAGACTTTGATCCAGCTCTTATCGTCCACCTCGGTCATCTCGACCGTGATGCTCGATCCCTCCACGGTGTCGACGACCGCGGTATAGGTTTTGTCTTTCGGGAACGGAATTTGCGCGGCCGGCGCGATGTCGTCGGCCTGAAGGCCCGCCAAGATCCGGCTGTATTCCTCGGCCGTGAAATCGCTTTCCAGCGAGACGTTGCGCGGAAGATTTTCGATGGCGAACTTCTCGTCCGCGCCGCGGCTCGCAATCACCCGTTCGCCCTTGGGGGTGGTGACGGTCACGCGTTTGATCGCGGCGTCCGGAACATCGACAATGTCCTTCGCGAGCCAATCGCGCGGGGCGACACCCGGGTTGACCTCGCCAAGGGCAAGCCAGGTCTGCGCATCGCCGGGCAGCCGGATGTAAGTGCCGCCCTCTTTTCCGCCCAGCGTGTACTTCCGCTTGCCGACAATGAGGGTCGCCATTTCCTTGCCGCCGGCATCCAGCAACGTCACTTGCTTGGCGTTCGAACCTTTTTCCGTGGGGTCTTGGAGGTCGAGACGTCCATAGCGGTCGGGCTGATTGGTTTTGCTCTCAAGCTTCGTCAACCGCGCGATATCCACAACGAGGTCGACGACTTTCTGCGGATCGGCCGGGTAGTTCGCGCGTTCCCGGTAGTGGAACGTATTGCCATCGCGGTCGAGCGAGATGGTCCCGCCGGCGTGGCGAATGACGACGGACTTCAAGTCGTCCTGAAGTTTCTCCGTCAAGCCTGGAAACACGAGCGCTCCATTGCCTGCCGACGTTTCAACGCGCGGCTGGGTGACAACGGCCGCGATGGCGAGACTCGCGCCGACAGCCGCTGCACCGGCGAGCGCGAAGACCGTTTTCTGTCTCATGTTCGCCACTCCCTAAGCCGCCGCAGACCGGCGGCGGCGCCGCCGCACGGTCGCGAAGACGATGAGCCCCAGACCGAACAGGATCGGCACCACGGCGATATTCACGAAAGTCAAAATGCCCTGCAGCCGATCGATATCCTCGCGCAGCGCGCGCTGCACTTCACGGAGTTCACGGCGGGTCGCGAGGATATCGCCGCGATAGCTTTCGATGGTGCGCTGGTCTTCATCGCTCAAGATGGCCTGCCCCTGCCCGTCTTCGCGGACCTGCATGGCGCTGACCTTCTTTTGCAGTTCTTCGAGGCGGCCGGTGAGCGATTGCTCGGTCTGCCGGTATTGCATCTCCGCGTCGCGGCGGATGGACTCCAGGAGTTCGAACGGGCGGCTTTTCACACCGCGGCCCCGCAAGGCCGACAGGGCCGGCGACCCCGTGAGATTTTCGAGCGCGTTGATGGCGAAGTTCGCATTGTCCGCCGTCGGGACGACGACCTGCTCGCCGAGGAACGAGCTGTTCTGCGTCCAGAAGCGGTCGCCCAGGATGTCGGTGTCGGCCACGACCACGACCTGAATCGGCTGCTTCGATTCACTAAGGTGCGGCGTCGCTGGAACGCCTTCCGCCTTGGGCGCTTCGGCGAACGCGCTTTTCGCCGGACCCGAGATGCGGGCCGCGAGGATTTCGGCTTTATTCTGCGGTTTGAATTCGCGGAACAAGGTCACGACGTCCGGCAGCCCCAGGAACTTATCGGCGGGCATGCGCATCGACTGCGGACCGGTGGAAATCAACGGCGTGACGGTGGTCGTCGCACCTTCCACTTTTTCAAGCACGCCGGAGGTGCCGAGATTGATCTGCTGGAGATCGCCGGTGATCGCGTCGCTGGTATCGAAATGCCCGGCGCGAAGTTGGAGCCATGCCACGTAGTCGGCGGCGACAGGACGTCCTTCCGCCTGGATGCCGACGCGCGCGGCGGCTTCGATATCGCCGACGACTTGTCCATCGACCATCCGCACGCCCCACGCCGTGAGCAGCTTGTTGATGCCCTGCTTATCGCCGCCGCCGGGCGGACCGCCCATGCCGGCGGACTCCGCGTTCGGATCGACAAAGACCAAGGCCTTTCCGCCGCGCAGGATGAATTGATCGATGGCATAGGCCGCCGCGTCCGAAAGTCCATCGGGCTGGACCAACATCAGGATATCGATATCCGCCGGGATTGCCGTGATGTTCGGGGTCAGGGTTTCGATGGCGAAGGTATCGCGGATCTGACCGAGCACGGCCCAGGGGCGCGGCTGCTGCTGTTGCGGCATACCCATCATATTCGGCATGGCCGGCGCGCCTTCGATCGGCAAGGTCGAAAGCAGGCCGATCTTCGGCTGATCCGGCTCCGACAGGCTGTAGATGAGCTTCGCGAGATCGTATTCCAGGAACTGGGCCCGCTCGAGATTGAAGAACGGGATCACCTGCTGATCGTCCGTGGAATTCGTCGCGGCCAGGCCGAAGTAACCCACCTCGCCCAGTTGTCCCAGCGGCACCGCCTGAAGGCCGAAGCCGACCGCGCGGTCTTCCACATCGGAGAACGGTTCAGGGTTGTAGAGCTCGATCTTGATCTTGCCGTTGGCAAGTTCCGAGTACTGCTGGAGCAAATCGCGCACGCGCTGGAAATATTCCGCGTGGCGCGGACTGGCGCGTCCGATCGCTTCCGAGAAGTAGACGCGGACGACGATGGGTTCCTTGATGCTCGCGAACATCGGCTTCACCTGCGCCGAAGTGCTGTAGGACGCGCCCTCCGTCACATCGAGGCGAAGGTTGCGAAGCCAGGTGTTCGCGACGACGTTGACCGCGACGAACAGGACCACCGCCGCGGCGATGCCGATGACGCCAAGAGTGCGTGAATCGAAGCGCTGCATGGCTTAGGCCCCCTTACGCGTATCAACGGCAAGAATGGCGGCAAACAGCCAGAACGCCATCAGCGAGAAGAAAAAGACGAAGTCCCTGACGGCGACCACGCCGCGGGTCATTCCGTCGAAACGCGTCAGGAAGCTAAACGAAGCGATGGTGTCGACGACGGCTTCGGGCGCCCAGCCGCGGAAGGCATTCAGCACCATGTCGAGGCCGCTCATGGTGAACAGGAAACACACCACCGCGCCGAGGATGAAGGCGACGATCTGGTTGCGCGTGAGGGCCGACATGCAGATGCCGATCGACAGGAACGCGCCCGCCACGATGAAGCTGCCGATATAGCTGAGCACGATAACGCCGTTATCGGGACTGCCGAGCACGTTCACGGTGATCCACATGGGCACGGTCAGCGCCAGCGCGATGCCGCAGAACAGCCACGCGGCGAGGAACTTCCCAAGGACCGCCTGAGTGGTCGTCACCGGCAGGGTCAGGAGTTGCTCGATGGTGCCCGACTTACGCTCCTCGGCCCACAGCCGCATCGCCACGGCGGGCACCAAAAGAACATAGAGCCACGGATGGTGGCTGAAGAAGTTTTGAAGACTGGCTTGGTTCTGGTCGAAGAAATCGCCGATGTAGAACGCGAACGCGCCGGTGAGACCGACGAAGATCGCGATGAACACGAAGGCGACGGGCGTGGCGAAATAGGCCGCCAGCTCGCGCTTGGCTATGATCCAAATTTTACGCATCGGAACCTCTGAGATCAGGCGGCCGCGCGCGGCGCGGCGCCGGTCGTGATAAGCCGGAAGACATCATCCAAACTGCTGCGATCCTGGTAAACCTCGCTCGCGGGAATGCCTTGCTGACGGACGGCGGCGGAAATCTCGGCGGCAAGGGCCGCCTCGCCCTTCGGCGTGATACGAAGCTTTACGTTGCCGTTTTCCGCCGGCGTCTCAAACACGGCGGCCACGGACGCCAGCGCCTTGAAGTGAGACGCAGCGGCGCCGGCCGCGCTTTGCGGCAGCACGACGCAAATCGCATGGCTTTCCGGCAGACGGCTGCGAAGCTGACTGGCGGTGCCGTCGGCCAAAACGCGGCCGCCGCCGATAATCACCGCGCGGGTGCACACGGCTTCGACTTCTTCCAGGATATGCGTGGAGACGATGATCGCCTTCTCCGCCGCCATTTCGGCGATAAGGCTGCGGACCTGGTGTTTTTGATTGGGATCGAGGCCGTCCGTCGGCTCGTCGAGGATCAGAACCGGCGGATCGTGGAGAATGCTTTGCGCGAGGCCGACGCGGCGGCGGTACCCCTTCGAGAGAATATCGATGGGCCGGTCAACCACCTCGCCCAGTCCCAATCGGGCGACGACGTTCCCGACACGCGCGTTCCGTTCGGTCCCATCATAGCCGCGAATTTCAGCGATGAATTTCAGAAAGCCGCCGACGGTCATATCGTCGTAGGACGGCGAGCCTTCCGGCAAATAACCGAGCATGCTCTTCACGCCGGTCGGGTCCTGCACGACATCGCGCCCGCAGACGCGGGCCGTTCCGCCGCTCGGGGTAAGAAACCCGGCAACCATTCGCATGGTGGTGGTCTTGCCGGCGCCGTTGGGCCCCAGGAATCCGAGCACCTCACCTTTTGAAACCGTCAGGCTAATACCGTCGACCGCCCGAAAGTCTCCAAAGGACTTCGAAAGCCGATCGATTTCGACCATCACCGTCATGCATTTTCCCCGCTTCGCTTAGGTGCGGGCGAAAAGTTAGGGGTTCACCCGCGGACGCGCAAGTCTCGGGACCGTGAGCGATATGAAAGGGCTGTAAGGCGCGGGACGTCAGCCCGCGAGGTCCTTTTCGCTGGGAATGGCCGGGGTCCTGCGGTCCAGGTCCGGCACGCTTTCGATCAGTTTCGCCAGCTCTTCGGACAGCTTGCCCACCTTCTGCGCCACGTCCATGCCTTCTTTGCGGATCTCCGCCTCGGCGGCATTTTCCAGATACGAGCGGATATGCCGGGCCTGTTCGCGAATCTCACGCACGGTGTCGGACATGCTGCGCCCCTTCGGCGCGTACGCATCATGGACGATGCGCAGGCTATTGGTGAGCATATGCAGAACGGTGCGCACAAGCGGATCGGACGCCGCGAGTTTTTCCTCGATCATCTCCTTGGAGACGAGCGACAGCGTGCAGTCTTCCAGCGCCATTGCGGAATTACGGCGCGGGCGGCTATCGATGATCGCCATCTCGCCGAAGAACTCGCCCTTCTTGACGCGCGCGACCGGTATCCGCTTCCCGTCGGCTTCCTTGAAAATGCCGATGGCGCCGCTATTCAGAATATACGCGGACGTCGGCGGATCTCCTTGGCGGAAAAGAAACTGCCCCTTCGCCAAGGGAAGAATTTCGATAATTGGTTCGTCCATCGTCGCGACCGGCGAATCCCCCGAACTGCGGTGTATTTCACTCGCTTCGCCAAAACCCGCGCGGTCCCTCTGCTGATAGGTCTCGCTCGCCTGCCGGGTTTCCTGGTCCAGCTTATCAGGCGGCGTGCGGGGTTTCACCGCAGAAACAACGGCCCGCGAGAGCTTCTTGATCAGGTCTATGTCCTTGGGGGTCGGCGTCAAATAGCGCTCGGCGATTGAAGCGACGTCGCGCGAAAGCGACCCGCAAAGCAGCGCCAATTCGCGTTCTTCCAGACGCTCGGCGGTTTTTGCCGCATCGCGGAGAAGATCGACCAGAACCTTCAGTTTCTCTTTGATCTCCTCGGTGACCTGGTTGGTTTGATACGCATCCAGGATGAGGTTGCAGATGAAACCCAGGCGATAGCCGTGAGAATCCAGCCGCGCTTGCAGCACCTCATTCATCGAGCCGTCGACGGCCTCACGAATACTATTCGGATCGACGTCCTTCCCGCTGGCCTTTTCCAGCATCGTGTTGAGGACGTTGATGCGGCGGATGACCGACGGCCGGTTTTTTGCGCGGCGGTCCGGCCCCAAATAGTCGCTGGTCACCACGAACGCGGCGCGGTTGACGGTCACGCGCTTTAGGCGCTGCAGCAGCTGCTCTTCTTTGACCGGCTTGATGATGATGTCGTCGGTTCCGGCTTGCATCGCCAACTTCACCGCATCGACGCGGTTGGGCGCGAGAAGGGTCGTGATCAGCACAAAGGGGTTGGTGCCGATCTTGTTGTGGCGAATATCACGGATAAAATCGAACACGCCCGGATCCAGATCGTCCGTCAGGATCAAAAGATCCGGGGAAACCTGTGCAATCAATTTTGCCAGATTCGCCAAGTTGCCGTGCGCGCTGACCTGTTTCACGCCGGCATGATTGAGGATTTGACGCAGTTCCTTTCGGATCTGGTCATCGGGCTCGCCCACGAAAGCGACGACCTTGTCCATCGACTGTAGGTCGAAGTCACTCATTTCAAACGATCTTCTCCCCCCGCGGTCGGTCACCATCTTATACGCGATAGCGATACCCGCACGCAGCGCATCCCCCGTTCATGCATCCACTGAACCGCGTAGGCAAATCAAGCTATTATTTAACCAACGCATTGATTTGAAATCGCAATATACAGCTTTTGCTTCACCCTTTACCCGAATCGTGAGAATGTAAGTTCGCGGTTTAGTTGTTTACGCAACTGAAACGCGCGAGACGCCGCGATCGCTACCCAGAATCGCATCAATGCGACAGGTGGCGACGCAGGCGAAACCGGGGGATTTTTTGTGGCCGAGACCGCCACCGACCAAGCATTCGCGCCGATCCCGACGCGCAAGAAGCGCGGCCTTGCGGGCCTTGCTTGGCGTTTGTCATTGCCCGTGCGCCGCCTGCTTGGATCGGGCGACGTCGACAACAGCGTCGAGGCGCAGCTCGCGGTTTCCTACTTCCTGAATGAAATGAATGCCGCGGCCGTGCGCACCTATCCCGCGTGGAGCCGCCTTCTCGACGGCGCCTTCAGTGAATGCGCGCTCAATTTCGACGAGCGCCGCGCGTTGTTCGAGATTCATCCGATCGACGATTATTATTTCGCGGGTGTCGTTGCGCTGGAATGCGCGCGCATGCGGGGCCTCTACACCGCGCTGGAAGCCAGTGAAATTCTCGGCGAAGTCGGCGCGCAAGTGGATGCGGCTGCGGGGCGGCAAGACCGCGTCGTCTCCGATCTTGTTTTCTACATCATGGGTAAGATCGAACTCGGCTCCGGCGTCGACCGCATGAAGGCGCCGCACGACAAGGTCGTCAAAGCCATTCTGCATCATATTGGTGTGGACAAGGTCGAAGGCACGCGCGCGCTGATGCGCGACAAAGCCTTGCGCCATCAGCTTGGTGAACCGCTGGCTGTCGGTATTCCGCAGTGGTGGAAAGCCTTCCAAACGCAATTCCGGCTTTATTGGCCCACACCGGAAGAGCGCGCGGCGGAAATACAATGCGAAAGCGAAGAGCCTGCGGGGAGCCCGGCAGCGGTTGAAGCGCCTGCGCCTCTGCGCGGCCGCCGCCGACGGCGGCGCGCCGCCGCTTTCTAGCCTCGCCGCCGCTTTCTAGCCTCAATGAGCCCGCCGCGGTTTTCCGCGGCCGTTGGGAATCTCCTCCCATCCCGGCGATGACGCCGGTTGACGGAGGGACGAAAATTTCGCTGCGCCTTCCGCGCGATCACGGGCCTTGCTTCCCATGTGTTCCCAATCCGCCGCGAGCTTCAGCAGCGAAGCTTGCGTCTCCGTGCGGGGCATGGCGAGGGCTTCAGCCCGGATCTCCGCGGCGCGTTTCAGCCAGCGCTCTGCGCGTTGATCGTCCTTCATAGATGAATAAAGCCGAACCGGCCGCACAGTTCCTGGCGAATTCATGGCGCGCGACTTTTTTGAAGAGTCGAAGACCGCAAGTTGCGCGCCTTCCGGATGATCGTGCAATAGCTACCGGGAAAATGTCGCCGCGAACGCGTGACGGGTCAAGGCGCCTCCGGTATAGCGCGAAATAAGGACAGCCGCGCCGTCCGCCGAATTGTGAACGATATCGATGGGCGACAGCCAGAACTTCGACCAAACGCGCGCGAAGTCACTCGCCGTATCCTCGTTTTCCAGGCAGGCAATCAGGCGCCGGTCGCTGTCCTTGCTTTTATAAAACAGGAAATACAACCCCAGCCCTTCCCATCTGTGAAACCGTGACGGTCACGGCTCCTCTCCCGGAACGCAATATAGCACGGACCGTCTCGCCCCTCATACGATCCGCTTTCCCGTCGAAGACAGGGCCCCTATAACACTGCAAAATGGCAGGACGCGGCGAAGCTGTTGAAATGATTGTCGGGTCGAAAAAGGTCTGCACGCTTTGACGTCCGCGCTCTCCCATGGCCGGCTTCATTTTTCCGGCGACGTTCCGGCGTCGGCGCTTTTTGTGCACGGCGGTTTTCACGGCGCATGGTGCTGGTCACAAACCTTGACCTTCCTCGCCGCGCGTAACGCCGCGGGCGCGGCGATCGATCTGCGCGGGCACGGCGGGCTTCCGCAAGACGGCTCGTTCTTGAGCGCCGGCGTCGACGTCATGACGCAGGACGTTCTCGAAGCGATGCGCAAGGTCTCCGCGCCGATCCTGGTGGGGCATAGTCTGGGCGCGCTGATCGCGATGAAAGCCGCGACGCAGGTTCCCCTGCGCGGCCTGATCCTGCTTGCGCCCGCTGCGCCTTCAGGTGTGACGCAATGCCACCCCCTGCCCCGGTTCCCGGCCGGGCATGCCGTACAACCGCCCGCGCGCGCGCGCGCGCGCAAGTGGTTCATGGCGGGCACGGCGGCGCCGGATATGACGAGCTATCTTGCGCAACTCTGTCCCGAGAGCCCGGCGCTCTTGAATGAATGCTTTCATGACGGCGTGACGATTGAACGCGCCGCGCTCTCCTGTCCGATCCTGTGTTTGTCGGGGGCCAAGGATGATTCCCCGCTGCATCCGCGCGGCCAGGATCGCCTCGTCGCCGCTCACTACGGCGCCGCCTTGAAAATCATAGAACCGTCGGGCCATTGCTTGATGCTTGACGACGGCTGGCGGGAAACCGCCGCCGCGATCCACACATGGATGACCGCGCTGTGATTGCCGCCGTGACGATGCGAGACCGATTTTCGCGCCCTCTGATTCCCCTCGCCGCTTTCAGCGGCGTGGCGGCCTTGGGGTATTTTCTTCTGGCGCCCGCCGAGGCGCGGGCCGCGTGCGTCCAAACCGGAAACGACGTCGCGTGTGCGGGCGTGGACGGCGACGGCTTTATTTCCACTGAATCCGTGACGGTTCACGTGCAGCCGGATGCCCTTGTCGGAAACGTGATGACGACACGCGTGACCGGACGCTGCCCGCTTTCGCTGCCCGGCATATCTGTTGGGGCTTCAAGCCATGTTTCCAACGAGGGCACGATTTCGACCTTCGGCGTCTGCGCGTTCGGCATCATGGCCGAGAACGGCAGCGCCATCACGAATTCCGGGACGATCCTCACGCACGATCTCATCGCCTACGGCATCCTGACCGGGGACAACGTGACAATCCGCACAAGCGGGCGCATCGCCACGGAGTACCAAGGCTCCGGCGGTATTTTCGGCGGAGGCGGCATGCGCGTCGCCGTCGAGGCGGACGGAACCATAACGACGGCCGGGATTGGCGCGAACGGGATCGAGGTCGGCTCCAATGCTCTGGTCGTCAACGACGGCGCCATCGTTGTCCGCGGTGACGCCAGCTTCGGCATCGCCGCCGCCGCGGGTTCGACGATTGCCAACACGGGGAGTGTCGAGACCGGCGGGAGTAATTCCATCGGCGTTCAGGTCGTGAGCGGCACGCTCACAAATGCCGGCCGCGTTCGAAGCCTGTTATCGGGTCCGGCGCGCGCGCTGACGCCCACCGTTGGCGTCTCCGTCGTCGGCACGGGCGCCCATTTCATAAATGCCGCGAACGGCGTCGTCGAAGCGACGCATATCGGCGTGCGGCTGGACGGCGCGCAAGACGCCGCCTTGAGTAATGCCGGACGGATCGAGGTCTCGCCGGCGCGGCAAATCGACGGAACCATGGTGCCGGACGGCGCGGCCGTTCTTGCGGCGTCGGCTCCGGCCACTGAGGTCTTCAATACCGGCCTTATCATCGCAAGCGGCGGCCTTCCGGCGCTGCGCAGCCTCGGCCCGCAAGTCACCCTCTCCAACAGCGGGACAATTGCGGGCGATGTGCTGCTTGCCGCCGGCAACGACGTTGTCATCTACCGCGCCGGCTCATCCATCGACGGGACGATCGACTTCGGCCCCGGCGAGGACACTTTGATCTTTCAAGGAACCGGCACGCTCGGCGCACCGGTGCTCAACGCGGAATTGTTGTCAAAGAGCGGGGCGGGAAATCTCACCCTCGCGCGCGATCTCACCGTCCGCCGGCAGGTCAATATCTTCGACGGCGGCGGCATCGTGGTGAATCAGGGCGTGCGCCTGACCTCAGCCGCGACCGGCAACCTCGGCCTCCTGCGCGGAGCGGGTACGATCGACGGTCCGGTGACCAACAGCGGCACTCTCGCGCCGGGGACACAAGCCGCCAAAGGCACGCTGACCGTCACGGGCGCCTTTCAGCAATTTGCCGGCGGCACGCTCGCCGTCAGGCTTTCCCCCGACGGGTCGTCGGACAGACTCCTCGTCGGCGGTCCCGCGACGTTGGCCGGCACCCTCGCCCTGAGCTACGAAGGAACGGCGTTTCGCGACGGACAGCGTTTCGACGTCGTAACCCCGCTCTCAGGCTCCCTCGCGCGTACAGGGCAATTCACCCTCGCCGCGCCGGACCTCGCCTTCGTGAAGGCGGGATTGGTCGCAAGTTCTTCCGGCGGCGTGACGGTGGAGATCGACCGGCTGTCTTACAGCACGGCGGGTGTGAGCGCCGGCCAGCAATCCGTTGGACTCTTGTTCGACCGGCTACAGACGTCGCCGCCGCCGGCCCTTTCAACCACACTTCAGCAACTCGAGTTTTCCGCGCCGGGAACCGCCACGGCGATCCTCGAGGATTTCACCGCCGAAGGTCCGGGCGGC
Source organism: Rhodospirillaceae bacterium (assembly GCA_041919675.1). Taxonomy (GTDB): domain Bacteria; phylum Pseudomonadota; class Alphaproteobacteria; order Rhodospirillales; family Rhodospirillaceae; genus SHVO01. The sequence goes on from JAYRTJ010000005.1 coordinate 67,437, forward strand.
GTCCAGAACCTCGGCCTTCTCACCCTCGCGCGCTTCGGGCAGGGCCTGCGGCGGTATGCTCCCACAGAAACGCGCCCCGGGCATTTTGCCTGGGCCCGCGGTTTTTCATCGGCCGGCCGCTCGCGCGGCGCGGCGTCCGCCTCCGCTTTCGATCTTCACGGCATGATCGCCGGCTTGGACATGACGGCCGGCGACGTGCGGCTCGGCGTTGCCGCCGCACGAACCGACGGTGATTTCGCGCGGGGCCCGAACGCCGCTTCGCTGAACACGTCATTGATCGCGGTCCGCGCCGGCACGACATGGAGCGGTGTCGGCGTGGAAGCCGTCCTCGCCTATGGGCGTGGCGCGCCGCAAATACAGCGCACGCGCACATCGGGCGAAATCCTTTCCACGGACGCCGACAGCAACTTGTGGTCCGCGCGTCTCGAAGGGACCTATGAAATGGCCTTCGGGCCGATGACCTTCTCGCCGCATGCCGGCGCGGCCTATCAGCGGGTCGGTGTCAGCGCGATTGACGAAGGGCGTGCGCTTTCCGTGCGGACCACGGACGACGCGTTAAGCTCGCTTCGCGCCCGCTTCGGCGCCGGCGTCGGCGGCGCCGCCGGATCCGTTCGCCCCTATGGCGACCTCTCCCTATCGGTGGAACTGCTCCAGCGCATGCCCCGCATTTCGGCCGGCCTCGTCGGCGTCCCGGAGAGCGGCTTTGAACTCCATGGCGATGCCCGCCGGCGCCTCGCGGTCGAGGCCGAAGCCGGACTTGCGGTGACGATTACACCGGAATTGGAAGGCTATGTCGCGGGCACCATGACCGCCAACGACCTTTTGGCGGGACGGGCGCTGACGGCGGGACTGACGTACCGCTGGTAGCCTCTAGCGCGGCAGGTCGCTCGCGCCCATCAGGAACGCATCGACCGCGCGCGCGGCTTGACGCCCTTCGCGGATGGCCCACACGACAAGGCTTTGGCCGCGGCGCATATCGCCGGCCGTGAACACCTTCGGGACGCTGGTCTGATACGTGAGCGTATCGGCCTGGACATTGCCGCGCGCGTCGAGCGCGACGCCCAAGTCCTTGAGCAGACCCGCGTGGATCGGATGCACGAAGCCCATCGCGAGCAGCACGAGATCGGCCGCGAGGTTCTGTTCGCTGCCCGGCACTTCCCGGCCTTGCGCGAGCTGGACGATCTGCTGGCTTTTCACTTTGCCGCCCTCGCCGATAAAGGCCTTGGTGGCGACGGCGAATTCGCGCTCGCAGCCCTCTTCCTGGCTCGACGACGTGCGGAACTTCAGCGGCCAGTAGGGCCACACCATCGGCTTGTTTTCCTGCTCCGGCGGGCGCGGCATGATTTCAAGCTGGGTCACGGAAGCGGCGCCCTGACGGATCGAGGTGCCGATACAGTCCGACCCGGTATCACCGCCGCCGATGACAACGACATGTTTGCCGGTGGCCATGATCGCGTCGCCCGCCGGGATCGTGTCGCCGGCCACGCGCTTATTGTTCTGAGCCAGGAATTCCATGGCGAAGTGGATGCCTTGCAGATCACGCCCGGGGACAGGCAGATCACGCGGCGCCTGCGCTCCGCCGGTCAGAAGGACCGCGTCGAAGTCCTTGAGGAGCGCGTGCGCCTTTACATCCCGGCCGACATGGCAACTCGGTTTGAAGGCCACACCTTCGTCCGTCATCTGCGAGATGCGGCGGTCGATGAGGTGCTTCTCCATTTTGAAGTCGGGGATACCGTACCGAAGCAGGCCGCCGATCCGGTCATCCTTCTCGAACAAGGTGACGTCATGGCCGACGCGCGCAAGCTGCTGCGCCGCGGCCATGCCCGCCGGACCCGAGCCGATCACGGCGATCTTCTTGCCGGTCTTGCGAACGGCCGGCTGGGGCGAAATCCAGCCTTCGGTCCAGCCGCGGTCGACGATCGCGCACTCGATGCTTTTGATGGTGACCGCGTCGTCGTTGATGTTCAGCGTGCAGGCCGCTTCGCACGGCGCGGGACAAATGCGCCCGGTGAATTCGGGAAAATTGTTCGTCGAGTGCAGCGCCGTGAGCGCCTCGTGCCACTTGTTCTTGTAGACGAGATCGTTCCAGTCCGGGATCAGGTTATTGACCGGACAGCCGTTGTGGCAGAAGGGAATGCCGCAATCCATGCAGCGCCCGCCTTGTTTCTTCATCGCCTCATCGGGGAGTTCATGAACGAACTCCTTCCACGTCGCCACGCGCGCCGAGACCTTGTCGTACGAACGGTCCTGCCGGGCGACTTCAAGAAATCCTGTTGGCTTACCCATGGATTTTGAACGTCCTCTCGCCGTCGCGCTCCTGATGCCGCGATGCGGCCAGGACCTTGAGCGACTTGCTGTAATCGATGGGCATGACTTTTACGAACTTCGGAAGAACGGCGTCCCAATTCGCCAGGATCGCGGCGGCCCGGGCGCTGTTGGTGTAATGGAGATGACGCTCGATAAGGGCACGCAGACGCGGCGCGTCCTGCTCCAGGTGATTGAGCATCAACTGGCGGAAGCTGCCGTTCTCGCCGCTCGCATGCGGTTCGGGCTCAAGAGGCTCGAGATCCACCATCGCCATATTGCAGCGCTGGCGGAAAGAGCCGTCTTCATCGAGCACATAGGCGATCCCCCCCGACATGCCGGCCGCGAAGTTGCGGCCCGTCATCCCGAGGACCGCGACGACGCCGCCGGTCATATATTCGCAGCCGTGATCGCCGACGCCTTCGACAACGGCGTAAGCGCCTGAATTGCGCACGGCGAAACGTTCCCCGGCAACGCCGGAGAAATAACATTCGCCTTCAATGGCGCCGTACATCACCGTGTTGCCGATGACGATGTTCTCGGACGGCACGGCGGGGCACTCTTTCGGCGGATAAACGGCGATGCGGCCGCCGGACAGGCCTTTGCCCACGTAGTCGTTGGCGGCGCCCACCAGTTCCAGAGAAATCCCACGGGCAAGGAAGGCGCCAAAGCTCTGGCCGGCGATGCCGGTGAAGCGGATGGAAATCGTGTCCTCGGGCAGACCGGCCTGCCCATGGCGCTTGGCCACCTCGCCCGACAGCATCGTGCCGACGGTGCGGTTGACGTTGCGGATCGGCATGTCGAACTGCACCGACTGGCCGGTTTCGAGCGCCGCCTTGGATTTGGCGATCAGGACATGATCGAGCGCACGGTCCAGTTCGTGGTCCTGCCTCTCCGTCCAGCGGAGATGGACATTCTTCCCGACGGGCGCCTGATACAAGAGTTTCGAGAAATCGAGCCCGTTGGCCTTATAGTGGCCGACCGCGCGGCGGGCATCGATCAAATCCATGCGCCCGATGAGATCGTCGAACTTGCGAAGGCCAAGGCCCGCCATGATTTCCCGGACCTCTTCGGCCAGCAGGAAGAAGTAATTCACCACATGCTCCGGCACGCCGGTGAAACGCGCGCGCAGAACCGGGTCTTGCGTGGCCACGCCGACCGGGCACGTATTCAAATGACACTTGCGCATCATGATACAGCCCAGCGTGATGAGCGGCGCGGTCGCGAAGCCGAACTCGTCCGCGCCCAGCAGCGCGCCGATCACCACGTCGCGCCCGGTGCGCAGCCCGCCGTCGACCTGGACCGCGATCCGGCCGCGCAGGTTGTTGAGCACAAGCGTCTGGTGGGTTTCGGCGAGACCGATTTCCCAGGGCGAGCCCGCATGGGTCAAAGACGTGAGCGGGGACGCGCCGGTGCCGCCTTCGAAGCCGGAAATGGTCACGTGATCGGCGCGCGCCTTCGCAACGCCCGCCGCGACCGTACCGACGCCGATTTCAGAGACCAGCTTGACGCTGATACGCGCTCTCGCATTGGCATTCTTGAGGTCGTGAATGAGCTGCGCCAGGTCTTCGATCGAATAGATATCGTGATGCGGCGGCGGCGAAATCAGGCCGACGCCCGGCGTCGAATGGCGGACTTTCGCGATGGGTCCGTTGACCTTGTCGCCGGGAAGCTGGCCGCCCTCGCCCGGCTTCGCGCCTTGCGCCATCTTGATCTGGATGTCGTCGGCATTGACCAGATACTCGATGGTCACGCCGAACCGCCCCGAGGCCACCTGCTTGATGGCCGAGCGCATGGAATCGCCGTTCGGAAGCG
>JAYRTJ010000006.1:0-68370 GCA_041919675.1 Rhodospirillaceae bacterium
TGCGCGCCGCCGAACCGGTGCACCGGTTGCCGCTCGGCTTCGTGGTGCTCAGTCGCTACGAGGATGTGAGCCTGGTCCTGAAAGACAAGCGCTTCGGAAAAACCTTCGCCGAACGCATGACCCTTCGTAATGGGCCCGCCATCATGGACGAGCCGGTGTTCCGCAGCATGAGCAAGTGGATGATGTGGGTGAACCCGCCCGATCATACGCGGCTGCGCGGCCTGGTCACCAAGGCCTTCGTCTCCCGGCGCATGGAAGACATGCGCCCGCGCATCCAAGCCCAGGTCGACGCGATCATCGACAAGATGGAGAAGAAGGACGGCGGCGACCTGATCGCCGATTTCGCCTTCGCGCTTCCTGTGGGCGTGATCTGCGACATGCTGGGGATCCCGCAGGAAGACGTGCCGATGTTCATCGGCGCCGTCGCCAACGCGGCGAAACTGCTCGACCCCGTGATGCTGAGCCGCGCCGAGATCGACGAGGCCAACGGCCACTTCCGGAACATGGCGGACTATTTCGCGCGCCTGTTCGAACAGCGCCGCCGCGCGCCGGGGGGCGATCTGACCTCGCACCTTCTGGCCGCCGAGGAAGCCGGCGACAAGCTGTCGATGGAAGAACTGACCGCCAACATGATCCAGCTTTTCAGCGCGGGTCACGAGACCAGCATCAACCTCATCGGCAACGGACTTCTCGCGCTCGCGCGGCATCCGGACCAGTTGGAACTCCTGCGCAAGACCCCGTCCCTCACCGAGAACGCGGTGGAGGAAATGCTGCGTTACGATTCCCCCGTGCAGGCGGCGGGGCGCGATGCGATGGAGGATGTGGAGGTCGGCGGCGTCAAGCTGGCCAAAGGTGAAGCGCTCGTCTGCCTCTTGGGCGCGGCCAACCGCGATCCCGCGGTTTTCCCGGATCCGCATAAACTCGACATCACGCGCGCCAATACCAAACACGTATCCTTCGGCGGGGGCAGCCATTTCTGCATCGGCGCGCAGCTTGCGCGCATCGAGGCGCAGGTCGCCTTCGAGACCCTGCTGCGGCGGTTGCCGAATCTGAAAATTCAAAACACCGACGCCCCGGACTGGCGTATGATGTTCGTCATTCGCGGCATGAATGTCCTGCCCGCGACCTGGTAATGTCAAAGGAGCGTCATGGCTTCACGTTTCGCGCCCGGGGCCACGGTCTACGGGAAGGACGGCCGCGCTTACACCGTTGAGGCCGTGGACGGCCGGACCGTCTATTGCACCGCCTCGAACGGCGCTGAAACCGAGTTTCCCGAAGCCACGTTGTTCACCGAAGCCGAATGGGCCGAGCGCACCGCGCAATCAAAGCACAGCAAGCGCGAGGTGCCCTACCCGCGCCTGAAACAATCACGCCACTTCGCCGGCACGGCCGCGAAAGTCACAGCCCCCGCCGCCGAGCAACTGCTGAACCGTGTCTCACGGCTGATGCCGAGCCTGCTCGATTTCGTGGCCGTCACCGTCGCCTCGGACATTCTGGCGGAAACCCGCGACGATGATTTGATCGAACATTTATCGATCGTCAAATGCCGGCAGATTTTCGACAGCGCCTCGCCGGAAGTGCGGGCCTCTCTTGTTGCCCGCGTCCTCGCCGCGCAGCCGGAAGCGCTCGTGAGCGCGGCGGGACTGGGGGACAATCTCGTACAGGCCATGGTGAGCAAGGGACTTGAGCCCCTGGAACAGGCCTATGAAGACTTTCAGGACCGGCCCAGACGTTAAAACTGGGCCGCTAAACCAACGCGCTGGCAATCATCTTCCGAAGAGTCCTGTCGCGTTTGAGATGCCACTCGCGGCTCATGGCCGCGCTGCGGTCGGCATGGCGCTCCGCATAAAGCAGGAACCACACGCGTCCCCGCGTCGAGCGCGCGCCGGCGCCGTCATTGTGCTTGGCGATGCGTTGATCGAGATCGGTGGTCCAGCCCACGTACGTGCGGTAACCACCCTTCCCCAGGCTGCCGATCACATAGACGTAGCAGGTATCGCCGCTCATGGCGTTTCGGTGACGGCGAATTCCCGAGGCGCGCGCCCCTCCACATGCCGCGCCCACATCATCGCGAATGCACGCTCGATGTTGCGCGTGTAGCGCAGCGTGTCGAACAGCGGCGCGGAGGCGCGGTTCTTCCGCAACCGTTCCCGGAGCGCCTTCAAGGCGGCCGGATCGCGGGCCAGTTCAAACGCGCGGCGCTCATAGTCGGCCGGCGACGTCGTCACCAGTTCGGGAAGGCCCGCCGCGATCAAGATGCTCGTCGCCACCCTGCCCGCGAACGTTTCACCCGTGCAGGTCAGAAGCGGAAGCCCGCCCCATAACGCGTCGCTGGCGGTCGTATGAGCGTTATACGGGAAGGTATCGAGAAACAGGTCGGCCACGGCGTGACGCGCGAGATGCGCGCCGATGGCCACGCGTTTTGCGAATACAATCCGCTCCGGCGCGATGCCGCGCCTGGCGGCCTCGGCCTGCAAATTCCGCGCGGCGACGGGGCTATTCTCCAGAAGCCAGAGCACGCTGCCGTCGACCGCCGCGAGAAGGCGCATCCAGATCTCGAACACGTCGGGCAGGATCTTGAAGCCGTCATTGAAGCAACAAAACACGAAAGCGGATTCGGGCAGGCCCATATCCTTGCGCAAGGGCGTTTGTAGCGCGCCGTAGCGCGCCAGCGCCGTGGGCTGGTAGCAGTGGGGAAGCTGCACGATCCGTTCGCTGAAATGCGCGCGATGTTCGAACGGGGTGATCACCGGATCGCCGATCACATAATCGTAGCAAGGGGCTGCGGCGGTGCCGGGATATCCGAGATAGTTCACCTGGAGGGGTGCGAGACGGCGCGCGAAGATGGCGGGCGGGCGGCCCGTGTAGAGATTGAGGTCGATCGCGATATCCAGATTCTCGGCGCGCGCGAGGGCTTCGATCTCGGCGTCGGAACGGTCCTCGCACTCGATCATGCGGTCGACGGACTTGGCGATATTCATGCGGATCGCATCCCGCCGCCCGCCGACCGCGAAGGCGATCACCTCGAAGTGCGAACGGTCGTGCGCCTCAAGCAGGCCGGCGATCAGATGCGAAACCGGATGCGCGCAGAAGTCGGTCGAGAAATAGCCGAGACGGATCCTACCCGCCGGCTTCGACGCCGTCCCAGCGGACGGCGTGGGCGCGGGCGGGACATGGAGGGCTTCAAAATAGGCGGCGGCGGCCTTGCGCTGTTGCGCGCCGGTAGCCGGAAGGGCCAGGAGCCAGAACGGGCGCGTGGCCGGACGGCCGCTTTCGACGGCGGCGATCAGGGCATCGAGCTGCCCGGGCATTTCGTCCCACCGGCAGATCTGCATCGCGTAATGCAGCGCCTGGCCGAGGATGAACTTGATATCGGGCTTGAGGCGCGCGGCCGCGGCCAGATCGCCGACGCCGGCCTCGGGCTCGCCCAAGGCGACAAAGGCGGCGCCGCGCGCGGCAAGCGCTTCGGGAAACTCGGGCGCAAAGGCCAGGACTTTGAGGGCGTCCGCAAGCGCCTCCCGGTACCGGCCGAGCGCCACATAAGCCTGGGCGCGGACGGTCTGGGCGCGCAGGTCGTAGTTGCTGGACGACAGCGCATCGCTCGCCAGCGCGATAGCCTCATCCGCGCGGCCCGCGTCGCAGGCCAGCGCCGCGCGGGCGCCGAGCGCCCCTGCCCGCGCGACCGTATTCCGCGGGTCCTTTGTCAGCACCTGCTCAAAGCGCAGGAGCGCCTCTTTAAGGCGCCCCTGTTCTTCGAGATCGATGGCTTCGTCGAGGATCGCGGCAATATCCATTGCCGCGAAACTAACAGACCGCGGGACTCGCCGCTATTGGGCTTGAACGCGCAGGCGATTCCGGCGCTTGAGCCACCACATGGAGATGCCGGTGACGACGAACAGCAGCGGCAGGAAGCCCGACAGGAACACCAGGGTCCACCAGATCCAGCCCAGGCCGTTGCCGGCGTGGAACTGGCGCTGCCAGACGAGCCACTTGTCCTTGGTCGAATAGTTGGACTGCGGATCGCGCAGCTCGATCACGCTTTGCTTCCACGGATCGAGGATCACCGTGGCTTGCGGGACGCCGTTGTAGTCGCCCGCGCGCGAGAACTGGATGCGGTACGGCTGATCGGGGCGCGGCGGGAAGTTGACGCTGCGCACGACGCCGCCCGGAACCGCGTCGAGGGCCAGCGCCACGGCCTCGTCGACCGCCATGGCCTCTTGGCCGTCCACCGGCGTGACGTTGATCGGACGCGGGTTGCGGGCCTCGCGCACCACCTGGCCGGCATCGACCATGGAGTTGATGGTGGTCGGGAAGCAGATATAGACGCCCGAGACGCTGACCAGCACGAACACCAGCCACCCCCAGATGCCGACCGCGCCGTGCATGTCGCGGTTGGTCTTGATGGCGCTCTTGCCGAATTTGAAGGTGAAGGCCTGCTTGATCTGGCTCTTGCGCGGCCACCACATCACCATCCCGGAAATCCCGAGGAAGGTCATGAACACGCCCAGCCAGCCGACGACCTGGCGGCCGTAGAGGTTACCGGGCAGAAGCAGACGGCCGTGGAGATCGTGCATCATGCGGTCGAAGGACATGCCTTGCGGACGGCCCGGCGCCTGAGCCCGTTCGGCCGTCAGCGAGTCCGGCGCGACGGTCACGCGGATCTGGCCGGCGCCCGGCGGACCGGGGCGAGCCTCCTCGCCTTCGGCGCGCGGCGCGGCGAAGCGCACGGTTGCCGTGCCTCCCGGCTTGCCCGGCGCGTCGTAGCCGGCAAGGCGCGCGCCTTCGGGTGCGACAGCCTGCGCGGCCTGGATGATTTCAATGATCGGACGCTGCGGCGCCGAAGCCGGGTCGAAGCGCTCCGGCAGATGATCGATCATCTGCACGCTGCCCGACAATCCGAGCAGCACGAACGGGATCGAGAAGATGATTCCCATCCACAGATGAATCGTGGCGAGAAGCTTCTTGATCGAGAAGCTTGCGCCTTTGGAACGCACCTGCGTTCCGGTTGTGATTTCAGTCATGACTTTGCCACCGCCAAAAAAAGATTCGTTACGCCAAGAAGCACGGCCCGCCTCCACGCGGAACATGCCTCCGTTTACCTCGTACCGCCGAGAGAAGGAATGAACGGCGGAGCTCTCGTAAAGGAGGAAAAACGAGAAGCTCCGCCGTTCGAAGGCCGCGGTGGCGGTTGTGGAGCGCGGCCCGAGTTCCGTTGGTCTCCTTAGAAGCTGTAGTTCACGCTGAGCTGAGCGGCGCGACGGTCGCCCGGCGTCGCCCAACCGTTGTTACGGATGCGGATGAAGTACTTCTTGTCGAAGATGTTGTTGACGTTCAGCTGCACACCCAGATTTTCCATGATCTGGTAGCTGGCCATCGCACGATGCGTCCAATAGCCGTCCGTCGTATACAGCGCGCCCGACGTATTGAGATACCAGCGGCCCTGATAGGTGGCGCCGTAGCCGAGCGTGATGTTGAACGGCAGCGTATAGGTGGTCCACAGGCTGACGGCATGATCCGGCACGTTGCCGAGCTCGTTGCCGGCCTGCGGATCGGGAAGCGCGGGCGTATTGCCGCAACCCGTGGCGCCGGGCGTGCGTAGGCAGAACTCGGACACGCTGCGGATGATCTTGCTCTTCAGGTAGGTATAGTTGGCGAACACCATCCATTCTGGCGTGATGGTGCCGGCGGCGCCGAGCGCAATCCCATCCACCCGCGCGCTGCCGTCGAGCTGCTGCTCGGGCACGATCGGGTCGTTCGACGCCACGCGGAAGTTGGTACGGGCGTTGCGGAACAGCGAGCCCGTGAGCGAAAGCTGGTTTTCGAGGAGATTCCACTTCGCGCCGATTTCGTAGTTCTTCGCGGTTTCGGGGTCGACACTGCAGGTCGCGGCCGTGCACGAGCCGTTGACCGAGGTCTTGGACGGCGCCTTCGAGTTCCCGTAGGCGACATAGAGGCTGGCTTCCGGCACCGGCTTATAGACGGCGCCGACGCGGTACGAGAACAAATAGTCTTCGTTCTCGAACACTTGGCCCTGCGAGGTGAATGTTCCGTTGGTATAGGTGGCGGTCGTGTGCGTGCCGTCGTTGTGCTCGTAACGCAAGCCGCCGTTGATTTCGAACTGCGGCGTGATCTCCGCGGTTTCGAACAGGTAGATCGCTTGGTTCTTGAGCGTGCCGTCCTGCGAGGCGGCCTGGATGAAGTTGACCGGGCCGGTGTAAGTCGTATCCGGGTTCGAGATGTTCATCAGCGGGTAGGTCGGCGTGACGTTCGCCGCCGTACGCTGGATGTTGCCGTTGTCGAGATGGAACGTCTCGCTGGAGACGCCGATGCCGAGCACCGTGGTGTGGCGGACATCGCCGGTCATGAAACGCGAGGTGAGATCGAGCTGATTATAAAAGTTGGTGTTCTTGGTATCACGCGTGGTACCGCGCGGACCGCTCGGCAGGAAGGTGCCGGCCGGCGTACAAGCCGCGCCCGTCGACGGATTGATACCGGCCGACGAACACCAGGTGCCCTGCGGGGGATTGACCACCGAGTACTGGGTGACCTGCTGATAGCGGGTCAGATTGCGGACCGAGAAATTCTCGTCGAAGTCGTGCTGAATGATGGCGGTGCCGGCATCGAGGTTGATGCGCTGCACATCCATATTGGCGTAGCCGTAATAGAGGCCTGGATCCGACCCGGCGATGGCGCCGTTGTTGAAGGCGTTCTTGAAGTAGCCCACGCCGTATTGCGGCGTGTTGTTGTCGTGCTGATGCACGAAGCTGAGGGTGAAACGCGTCGGCGTACCGAGGCCCAGCGCGATCGACGGTGCGATGCCCCAGCGCTTGGCCTCTTCGACCTTACGGCCAGGCATGTTCTGGCTGTGGCCCATGAGGTTCAGGCGGATCGCGGAGGTCTCCGTGATAAGCTGATTGGTGTCGACGGTGCCGCGGAAGTAGCTGTCGGTGCCGACGCCGGCCGACAGGTCCGTGAACGGTTGGGCCTTCGGCGTCTTTGAAACGATATTGATCGTCCCGCCAACGGAGCCAGAGCCGCCGTAAACGGAGTTGGCGCCGTTGACGACTTCGATCTGCTCAAGGTTGAACGGATCGGAGCGGGTGTACTGGGCGCTGTCGCGCACGCCATCGACGGTGATGTCGCTGTTCGCCGTGAAACCGCGCAGGTTGACGGAATCGCCGTAACCGCCGCCGCCTTCACCGGCGCCGAACGTAATGCCGGGAACGGTGGACAGAACTTCGCGCAGGCTCATCATGTTCTGTTCGCGGATGACCTCCGCCGGGATCACGGTGATGGTCTGCGGCGTGTCGAGCAGCGGCGCGGTGTATTTCGGCGAGTCCGGGATCTCGACTTTATATTCTTGGGGCGCGTCTTCCTCGACGCCGACGGCCGGGACGGCCAGGGGCTGGCCGCTCTGCGCGAACGCGGGCGCGCTGAAGACCACGGCGGTGGTGCTCAAAAGAGCGTAAAGTGCGCCGCGGCTGCCACGGTCGCGGGTGAAGGCCATGTCGGAGGCCGGCATCGTTCTCGACGTCATATGAAAGTGTCCCCTCGAAGCGAATAAGTGATAATGCGAATCAGTCTTGATGCGAGTGACTATTAATTGCGATTCTCGGGAACCGCAAGCGAAAAATTACAGCATGGACGTTGGGGCCGGAATCTTAACTTATTGATTTTACGTAAATATTTACCGCACCTGCGGCGCTCCTAATAAATATCGACCGTGACAATGATTCGCAATTGCATTACTAATGATTCGCGTTTGCGATGTTTTACCCGCCTTAATCACACGGTTTCGTTTTTCCCGCGATGAACAGCCTGACCACGCCTCGCCCGCTTCTCGATGCGCCGCACGCCTCCAGCGGCGTCGCCTCACAGCCCTTGTCCCTGAAGGACTTCGCGCGCACGGCGCAACCCGATCCTTTATCGAAGGGACAGCGCGCCTTCGGCGGCGCGGTCGCGCTCGGGATTCAGGTGCTTTTCATTCTGGGGGTCGCCTACGGCACCATGCGCGAGATCGCGCCGCAGCTTGAGAACCTCACGATCGTCAACGTGCTGGAAGAAACGCCGATGATCGAAGAGCCGCCGCCGCCGCCGCCGGTGATGGTCGCCGCGCCGGTGCTGACGATGCAGATGCCTTTGGTCACCATCACGCCGCCCGAGCCGCCGAAGACGGCGCCGACGGCCGTTGTGTCCGACATGCCGGCTCCACCGCCGCCGCCGCGCATCGACGACGGCGAGCGCCTGCGCCAAGTCACCGACTTCCAGCGCGCGCTTCAGCGCCATCTGCTGCGCCAGTTGATGTATCCGGCGCAAGCGCGCGCGCGCAGGGAAGAAGGCATCGTCTACGTGCGCGTGGCCATGAGCCGCGCCGGCCAGGTGATTTCCGCGAAGGTCCAGGATGCGTCGGATTTCCCGCAGCTCAACGCCGAAGCCATCGCCGTCATTCAGCGCGCGCAGCCGCTGCCGCTGCCGCCGCCCGCGGTGATGGGCGAGCCGGTCGACCTGATCATTCCGGTGACGTTCAATTTACGCGGCGGCCGTGGGGGCCGCGGCGGCGGACGCGGCGGCGATCACCACCGCGCGGAATAGCCTCGGTTATTGAGGCGTTTTATCCCACTCGCCGACCCACACGTCCTGCCCGCTCGCGGCATTGCCGAGCCGTGAGAGCAACGCGGGTTTGAGCTCCGTGCCGCTCTTGAGAAGAAGCTGACCCGACTTGTCCAGCAAATCACGCGCGAGGATCGCGCCCGGCCGCACGTCCTCGATCCGGCAGGCGCGCACGTTCTTCAGTTCGGCATCGCGGAAGTATTTCACGGCATGGACGCTCGCGAGTCCCCCATGCGAGGCGCGCGGCTGCGCGGACGTCGTTTCGCCGATCACATCCCCCGGACGGATGACACGGGCCGGACCGCCGATGCCCTTGGGTTTCTCCGGATCCACCGCCGAAGGCATCACGCCGGGCACCGCCGCGTAGAGGCTTGGATCTTGCAGAGTCCACGTACGGTGAATCCCCGCCTCGATCGTCTTCACCAGCTTTTCGATTGAAAGAGGCGCGACGGCGAATCCGTTGACGTCGAGTTTCTTCGCGGCCATCACCGCCGCGGAGTCCGGTTTTCCCGTGAGGATGATCACCGGCGTGCGCGGCGGGGTCTTCGGCAGCGACTTGGTCCGGATTTTGCGCAGAAGCTCGAGCCCGCCCTCGGGCGCCATGTCCCATTCGACGATGACGCAATCGATGGCCTGGCCGAGCCGGGTGAGAAGCTGAACGGCGGTGTCGATGCTGGCGGCATGTTTGACGTTCTTCGCCTTCCCGCGCATGACCGCGGTCTGCGCCATATCGCGGTAAAACGGCTTATCGTCGACCACGAGGAACGCGGTCTTGGAGAAATCGACATCTTGTTGCAGAGGCGCGCCGACGGTCATGCTATCAACCTGTAATTTCTATATTTATAACAAATATACCCCAGAGTAGCACAGCGAAAGGTTGCGGGTCCAAAGAGTAACGCAACGGCTGCGGCGAGGTTGCCGCATTGGATGTAGTGTTGGAGACCATGGTCCTGAAACCGCTCAAAACCCTTTTGCGCGCCTATAAGAATCGGCGAATCCGGCGCCTGCCCTCGCGCATATTCCTGGAAACGGTGGTCATCCCGGCGCTGGCGAAGGCCGGCCGCCGGCGCATGCTGTTCGTCGGCACGCGCGCGTACAACCGGCCGGCTTATGAGCGCTGCGCGGCCGAAGGCATTTTGGTGTGGAGCATCGATATGGATGCCGCCGCGGCCGCCGACGGCGCGCCGGACGGACACTTCGTCGGTAACGTCTGCGATATCGAAGCGCTGGCAGGGGGGCGGCGCTTCGATGTCATCATATTCAACGGGGTCCTCGGCTGGGGCCTCAACAACGCAGCCGAAGCCTTGAGGGCGGTGAAAGCCATGAAGAACGTCGCCGCGCCGGGCGGTCTGCTCCTTGTCGGCTGGAATCCGGGCCTGACCGACGGCGCGGAGATCGCGGCGATGCGCCCTCATCTCGCGCCCGTGTCCGTCGGCGCGATTCCCGAGGACATCGCGTTTCCGCCGCGCGGCGCGGCGCAGCGCTATCCGCACCGCTACGAACTTTTCACCTTCGCCTGATGCCCATCAAAAAAGACATCTGGCGCATCGGCGCGGTTCGGGCCCCGGCCGCCGAGATCCTACAGCGCGGCCTTGAGGGGCATGACGTGACGTGGCTTTGCGATATGCCGCCGCTCACATTTCTGGCCGATCCCTTCGGCGTCTGGCGCGGCGGGCGGCTCTACGTATTCGCCGAAGCTTACGATTACCGCGACCGGCACGGCGTCATCGAAGCGCTGACCTTCGACGCCGGGCTGCGTCTGATCGCGCGGCGCGAGGTGCTGCGCGAACCCTGGCATCTGTCTTACCCCTTCATCGTCGAGACGGGCGGCGAGACTTACATGATGCCGGAGGGCTTCCGCTCGGGCGGCGTGTCCCTGTACCGCGCGGCCGCGTTTCCGCACCGCTGGGAACTGGTGCGGCGCATCACGCTCGACGAAGCGCCGATCGATGCGACGCCGGTGTTTCACAACGGCATGTGGTGGATGTTCTACACCCCCGCGACCACGCGCGAGGCCAAGGTGAGCGCGTTGCATGTCGCTTTCGCGTCCCGCCTTGAAGGGCCCTGGACGCCGCATCCGATGAATCCCGTGCGGTTCGATCCGTCGAGCTGCAGACCCGGCGGCACGCCCGTCGTCATTGACGGCGCGCTGGTGCTTCCCATGCAGGATTGCCGCGCCACCTACGGCGGCGCCATCCGGCCGCTCACCGTCACGCGGCTGACAACGGCGGATTTCGAAGCCGTTCCGGGCCACGTCCTGACGGCGCCGGAGGCCGACGGATTTCACACGGTTGCGGGCGCCGGCGCACTGACGCTGATCGACACCAAGCGCTTCCACATCTCGCCGGCGTCGCTGGCGCTAGACGTACGCCACGTTCTCCGCAAAGCGTTCCGGTAGCGCCGCGTCCGCGTGGCGGGCGCGGTGGACACGGTCGAACATGTCGAGGTGCGCGTCCGCGATCGGGCCGATCCGATACGCGTCCACCGCGCCCGCGAGGACGCGGGGATCGGGCGCCGGCTGCGCCAGCGCGAGGTCAAGCGCCTCCGACATCGAGACGTGATCGCCGATGGGCGAGACGTGACAGCCCGGCAGTCCGATGAGGAGGTCGTTGATCGCAGGGGTGCAATCCGTGCTGACCACCGGGCGCCCCGCCGCAAGAGCTTCGACGAGCACGGCGCCGAAACCCTCGTAGTACGAGGACATGAGGAGAAGCCGCGCCTTGGCGAGCCGCGGCGAGATATCGCGCACATAACCCGCGAATTCGACGCGGTCCTGCACGCCCAGGCTCGCGGCGAGGAGAGTCAGGTTCTCGATCTGCGGACCGTCGCCGAGGAAGACGAGGCGCGCGGTGCGGTCCTGCATGCGCGCGAGCGCGCGGATCGCGACGTCGAAGCCTTTTTCCTTCACCAGGCGGCCGGCGGCGACGATGACGTTGCCGCAAGCGCGCGTCGGCGCGCGCGGCGGCGGCGCATCGTCGAGAACCGGCAGGCGAATGTACTGGGTGATTTTGCGTCCCAGCACTTTGTCGGCGTGCGGCACGGTCGAGGGCGACAGCGCGATGGCGGCGTCGATGCCGCGCAATCGGTGACGCGTGAGGATGTTGTAGCCGAATTGTTCAGCCGCGCCGCGGCCATGGCGGTACAACGGCGTCGAGATTTGCGTGACGATGCCCGGCGCCTCAGCGGGGTCCATGCCTCTGAGTTCGTTCAAGACCGGCCAATGGTAGTTGCCGGGGCAGAACAGCACGTCGACCGGACGGGTCTGGAGAAACCCGCGCAGCGCCCGGCCGAACCGGCGGCGCGAGCCGGCCGCGCGCGGAATTGCCGGCGCGCATTCGACCACGTCCACATTTTGGCCGATAAGATTGACAAGAGGGCCTTTCAAGGCCCCGCAGAAGGCGACGACTTTCCGGCCGGTGTCCGCCCACCGGTTCATCAGGCGAATGGCGATCCGTTCCGAGCCGCCGAGCGGAAAGTCATGAAAAATAACGCCGATATGGCCGGCATTCTGTCGCATCAACTCCCCCCAACTTCCCACCCGGCGCCGGTTTTCCGGTCTTCGACCGCGCCCTTCTTGGAGGCCGGTCATACGCGTGCGTATATGGAAGATGCCGCCAGGAATGGTTGCCCCTACGGGCGCCCCGTCAGCCATTGGTTTGGGCGAGGAAACGCGATAAATCAGAGGCTTCTTGGGTGGGGACCCTGGTGATGGACCGGTGATGGGCGCGAGTTTTTAAGGTGACCGAGGCTGTCCTCGGCGTTCTGATGACGGAGTATCTCGCCATGCGCGAGGTGCTGTTGCGCTTCCTGGCGGCCCGGTTGGGTGACGCGGCGGCGGCGGACGACATTTATCAGGAGCTGTTCGTGCGCCTGAAGAGCGGCGCCCTGCCCGCCGATCTCGCCAATCCGCGCGGATACCTGTTCCGGATGGCCTACAATCTCGCCAACGAATTCTCGCGGGCGCGCCGCCGTCAGGACGCGCGCGATGCGCACTGGACGGAAACGACAACACACAAGGTCGGAACCGATACGATCGCCGACGCCACGGCGGCCGACGAGGCGCTGGCGTCGAAAGAAAGATTAACGGCTGTCATGAAGGCCCTGGACAGTCTGCCGGCCAAGAGCCGGGAGGTGTTCGTGATGTGCCGGGTTCAGGGGTTGAGCCACCGGGATATCGCCGAAGTGATGGGTATTTCGACCAAGACAGTGGAAAAACACATGACTGCGGCCTTGAAACACCTCACTTTATTTCTGCGGTCCACAGAGGGGGAGCGGCATTAGCCGCGGCATCTGCAAGATGAGTACCTTAAAAGGTGGATTTTGAGCATTTCTGCAACCACAGCCGGTGAAACGGAACGCCTTCAAACGGCGGCCGCGTGGCATGCGCGCCTGGAAACGGGCGCCGACGCGTGGGAAGCCTTTACGCTCTGGCTCGAAGCCGACCCGCGCAACCGCGCGGCTTTCGACGCCGTGGACGCCGCGGCGAGCGAAGCGGTGGAGCTGCTGTCGCTGAACCGCGAAATGACGGTCCCGGCGCCGCCACCGGCCGCGCGCCGCTTCTCGACGCGCGCCTTCCTCGGCATCGGCGGGATCGCGGCGGCGGTCCTTCTGACCATCGTGGCGCGCCCCGACATCTTCCAGCCGGACGAACACGAGATCGTCGCGACCGTGGCGGGCGAGCGGCGTGACGTCACGCTCTCCGACGGTTCCACTGTCCATCTCAACACCAATACCCGGGTCGCGGTGACCATGAGCCGCGGCACGCGCAATGTGCGCCTCGAAAAAGGCGAAGCGCTGTTCGAAGTCGCGCGCGATCCCGCGCGTCCCTTCCATGTGGCGGCGGGCGACCGCGAGGTGCGCGTCGTGGGAACGGCCTTCAACGTGCTGCGCCATGACGGCCGCATCACCGTCACGGTCGAACGCGGCGTCGTGGACGTCACGTCCGACGGCGCGCGGACCAACGTGCGCCTTGGCGCGGGCGACCAATACGCCGCCCGGGAAGGCGTGCGCGCCTACCAGGTCGCCAAGATCGACCCGACCATCGCCGCGGCGTGGCGCGACGGCCGGGCCGTCTTCAACAATGCGACTCTATCTGAAGTTGCTTCGGACCTTTCCCGCTACTATGGGAGGCCGATCGTGGTCCGTGACGCCGACGTCGCGGCCATGCGCTTTTCCGGGATTCTCAAGATCGAGGACCAGCTGACCACGGTCAAACGCCTCGAAGCCCTCCTCCCCATTGTTGTTGCCGAAAATGGGGATGAAGTAAGATTGGAACGGGAAGCCCCGCCCTCCAAATAATCCGGGGCGCGCAACGCGAGGGGGAGTGTTGCACCCGTTTGAAGCTGTTTCATCGCCGCGCACCCGGCGCGCTCGGGTATTCCTGGGCGCGGTGGCGTTTGCCTGCGTTTTCGCGCGCGCGCCGCTCGCGGCTGAAGACACCAAGCGGTTCAACATCCCCGCCCAAGCGCTGTCCAGCGCGCTGGTCTCCCTTGCCGCCCAGGCGGACATCTCCATCGGTTTGACGGGCGTCGTTCTCACCAATCAGCTCAGCGCGCCGGTGTCCGGCAACCGCACGGTGGCGCAGGCGCTTGAGGACCTCTTGGCCGGCACCGGCCTCGCCTTTGAAATGGTCGACGCGGGAACATGGCGCATCTTCGCGCGCCCGCTCACACGCGACGTGAAGCTTGAAGAGCCCACCATCCCGCTGACTCTTCCCCCGATCGAGGAGATCGTGGTCACCGCAATCAAGCGGCCGATGTCGCTGCAGACCGCGTCGCTGTCGGTCGGCGCCGTGACCGGCGGGACCTTCACCGATTACGGCGTGCGCTCGACGCAGGAAATGACCTCGTTCGTCGCCGGGCTCTCCACCACGAACCAGGGGCCGGGGCGCAATAAATTCGTGATCCGCGGCATGTCGGACGGGCCCTTCACCGGCAACACGCAATCGACCGTGGGGCTTTACATCGACGAAACCCGCGTCGTGTTCAACGCGCCCTCGCCGGCCCTGCAGCTGCACGACGTCGACCGCGTCGAAGTCATTCGCGGCCCGCAGGGCACGCTTTACGGCGCGGGCTCCATCGGCGGACTGGTGCGCGTCATCACGCGCCAGCCCGTGATGAACAAACTCGAGGCGCGCGCGACCGTGGAAGGCAGCACGGTGGCCCATGGCGGCGCCTCGCACGCGGCCGACGCGATGGTCAACGTTCCGCTTGTCGCCGACAAGCTGGCCTGGCGCACGGTCGCCTACGAGCGCTTCGACAGCGGTTACATCGACGACAGCGGGCTGGACCGCCGCCAGGTCAACCGCACCCGCATCCGCGGCATGCGCTCAAACGCAAAACTCCGTCTCGGCGCCGATTGGATCTTGGGGACCGCGGTCGTTTATCAATCGACGCGCGCGCGCGACACGCAGTATTACAACGCCGCGCTGGGGCCGTTCGACCGCGCCAACATGCTCGGCGAGCCCAACGCCAACGACTTCCTGACCCTCAACGCCACGGTCGAAGGCGACCTCGGCTGGGCCGAGGTCACCTCCACGACGGCGTGGATCCACCACCGCGTCGACACGCTGTTCGACGCCTCGCTGGCGTTGCCGACGCTGATCCGGATCCCGGTCGAACCGACCGCCTTCAACCAGGATAATTTATACCGGACGATCAATCACGAGACGCGGCTTGCCTCGGCGCCGTCGGGCCCCTGGAGCTGGGTGGCCGGCGTCTTCGTCTCGCACCGCTATGACAAATCGATCTCGCTGCTGACGCGCGTGCGTCAGACGCCTGAAGATACGTTCTATGTGAAGAACCGCCACGACTTCGGAACCGAAGCCGCCGTCTTCAGCGAGGTGCAGTACCAACTGAATCCGAAGCTGCGGTTCGGCGCGGGCCTGCGGGTGTACTTCGGCGAAGTGAACGTCGAGGCGAACAACACGGCGGCGATCGAGGACGGCCCGGCGGCGGCGATTGGATATAACCGTAAAACCGGCGCGACGCCGAAAGCCGAGGTCTCCTACCGGCTGACGCCCGATCACTTCTTGTACGCCCAAGCGACGCAGGGTTTCCGGCTCGGCGGCGTGAATATCTCGAGCCGCATCTCCGCGCCGCCGCCGGGCGGGCGGCCGGTGACGGTGCAGAACTTCGATTCGGACCGCTTGTGGAACTTCGAGATGGGATCGAAGTCGGCCTTTCTCGATCACCGCCTGAACCTCAATGTCACGCTGTTCTATTCCTTGTGGCGCGACATGCAGGCCGATCTGATCCGCCCCAACGGCCTGTCATTCACATCCAATCTCGGCAACGGCCGGAACAAGGGCGCCGAGCTGGAAAGCATCTATGCGGTCACGGACCAGTTGCGTTTTCTCGCCAACGTCTCGTGGAACAATCCCACGGTGCCTTCGACGGGCATGGCCGGGGCGGTCACGAACCGCCTGCCCGGCGCGCCCAAGTTTGCCGCCGCTGTCGCCGCGCAGTACCAGCGGTCCATCGGCCGCGGCTTTACCGGTTTTGTGAACATCAAATCCGAATTGCTTGGAAAGGCGGCGCTGGCGATCGGCACCCTGCCGATGTCGAGCGTGCCCGTCTACCACACCGCCAACCTGCGCCTGGGCGTGTTCAATCCGCATTGGCGCCTGTCGGCCTATGTGACCAACCTCACGAACGCAACGTCCAATACCTACGCGTTTGGAAATCCGTTCTCGCTCGGGCATATCTCGCAAGCGATCCCGGTGCGGCCGTTGACGGTGGGTGTATCGGCCACCTGGACGCGCTAACGCGGCGCATCCCGTATGCCACGCCCCCGGCCGTCAGGGAGATTGACGGACCGGCGGCGTGCTTCCGCCTATAACCTGGGAGCAGGCGAAAAGCCGGTTCCCTGGAGGGAGGAGCCTCAGACAACCGGCGCATTCTGAACGCGATGCATGGCCGCAACGTGAAAGGGCGACGCTCAATCGTTTCTCGCAAACCATCTAAACCAGCGAGCCGGAGTTTCTTTCGCGAGATCGTCCGCGACTCTTTCCCAATCGTCCGCCAACCGGAGAAAAAGCTCCTTTTCGAAGGAATGAGGCACGGTCTCTGCGTCCCGCCGCGCTTGTTCCGCCTGCCGGCGGCAAGCCTTGGCACGTGAATTCAGCATTCGCCCGATACCCTCGGCATCTTAGGGCGACCCCGGCGGTCGACACCGGGGTCCTCGCAAGGCCAATTCCGGTTCAAAGGGCTTTATGAATCATCCCCGGATTCAGATCCTTCAAACTGGTCGCACCCACCTGCCGCAAGGCGGCGTTGAATTCCGCCTTCACGATCTGGATGACCCTGTCGACACCGGCTTCGCCGAACGACCCAAGGCCCCAGATATACGGCCGGCCGAAGCCGACCATCGTTGCGCCCATGGCCAGCGCCTTGACGATATCGAAGCCGCGGTAGAAGCCGCCGTCCACGAAGATCGGAACCCGACCCTTAACGGCCGGCGCGATGTCCGCCAGAGAAGCGATGGTCGAACCGCCGGTATCTTCGTTACGGCCGCCGTGATTCGAAATATGGATGCCATACCCGAGCTTGACGCATTGCAGCGCGTCCTGGACGTCCATAATGCCCTTGATGAAGATCTGCATCTTCGTGATGTCGCGCAACCGCTTGATAAACTCCCACGTCAGCGAGTCGCGCGGCTCCTTGTCTTCCCACAGCGCGGCGGGCACCTCGGAGAATTGGGCCATGGCCGCGGGATCGCGGATCGTCTGCTTCGGATCGGTCTTACTCACGGTGTGGCAGGTCATGCAAAGACGCTTGTCCTCGCGCCGCTGACGTTCGAACTGCGACTGCTTGCGGTTTCCCGTGCCGTCCACCGTGACCAGCATCGCCTTGCAGCCGCTGCGCTCCGCGCGCTGGACGATCAGCTTCGTGATCTCCCAGTTCGACTGCTGATACAGCTGGAACATGACCGGGCCCGCGCTGTCGCGAAGCTTGTTGGCCTGCTCGGTCGGAATCGTGGTGTTGGTCGCAAGTCCTTGCGCGATATTGTGCCGGCCGGCGGCGCGCGAGGTGCCGGTTTCGGCGTCCGGATGGTACGTCGTCAGGCGGCCGATCGGACACAGGAAGAACGGCATGGAATATTTATGGCCGAAGATTTCCCTGCTCGTATCCGCCTGCCGCACGTCGATGAGGCGGCGCGAGCGGATGACGAACTTATTTTGATCCTGCCTGTTCGCGCGGTAGGAACCCTCGCCGTCGGCGCCGGTCGACATGTAGCCCCAGTGCGCGGGCGGGACGTTCTTATGGGCAACCGCTTCCAGTTCGAAGATGTCAATCGCGTCTTGAGGCTTGTCGACGATGTAATTTGGATCGTACGGCTTCCAGATATAGGGGTCGTCGGGACGCGTCTGAAGTTCGAAGGCGGTGTTGGCGAGCGCCTCCCGGGCACTCATCGCAAGCACAGGGCTTGCCGCCAGATATTGAAGAAATTTCCGACGGTTGTTCTTGACGTTCGCTGGATCGATCATGGTTCCCCCCAATAAACAAAAATTACCGCTCTTCCGCGCGCTGCGGCGGGCAGCGCGCGGCCCCTCCTCAAAGTCGGCACACGCGTTTGGAAAAGCGCTCCTTGGCTAGACCATGATCTCGCTGATGGCGTCGGACGTCGTGTTGCTTCCGCCGCCGAAGGTCTGGATTTCCATGCCGAGGAGGCGCATCGCGGTCAGAGACATCCGCGCCATCGGCGCGCCCTTCATGTCCAGGTGCAGGCCGGTCTTCAGCTTGCCGCCCGCGCGCCCGGCGGTGAACATGGGCATGTCCTCGAGGCCGTGCGTGCGTGCGTTCGCATCGCCCGTATCGGCCACGATCAGCATGTTGTCGAGAAGCGTGCCGTCGCCTTCCTTGATCTTCTCGAAAGCCTTCACGAAGGAGGCAAAGCCTTCCATCGAGCGGCGCACGAACCACGAGCACGTCGGCTGGTAACCGAGCTTGTCGTCGATCGGCTCCTCGTGGGTGCTGGTGTGATGCGGCTTTTCGTATCCCGGCTTGATGGTGTTCGAGGACATATCGGCGTAGGCCATGTTCACGACCCGCGTCTGATCGCACGCAATCGCCATCGCCAGCAGCTCGGACATCATCTCATTGCGCTGAACGACGAACGGAGATTCGTTGTTCATCTTCAGTTCGGATTCATCGGGCGCCTTCGACGGATGGCAGGCGGCGATGGGTTCGGGTTTCGTCAACTGCTGAACGAACTGTTTCTCGAGGTGACGCAGGCCCGAGAAATACTGATCGAGGCGAGCCTTGTCTTCCGCGCCGACCCGTTTATTGAGCCAGTCGGCTTCTTCCATCACCGCCGACAGGGCGCTCTTGCGCGACATGGCGCGCGGGCTCGGCTTGAAGTCCGCGGCGTTTGGATCGTTGAACTCGGGCCCAAACAACCGCGTGTAAAACTCGAGCGGTGAATATTCGGCCGGATTCGGCGTATTCGGGTCTTCATACGAATAGGAGGTGCGCGCATTCCCGGTCGCGGTCGCGGTCAGAGTCTTGAAGCGCTGCGTGCGGCTGATCTGATTGGCGATCTTGATGTCCCAGGTCTCCGCCGTGAGGCTATTGCCGTTCGGCGGCGAGCCGGTGCGCGCGATGATCCAGCCGGTGACATGGCCCACGAGGCCCGCGCTGTCGCGGAAAGCCGTGAAGTTCGTGAGAAGATTGAGGTGCTGGCGAAGCGGAGCCAGAGATTCGATTTCCTCGGGGAATTCGAAATCCTTCCCCGTCGTCTTGGGAACGAACACCGAGCGGTTATGCCCCAGACCCCAGCTCCACAGGGCAAAGCGCGTCGGAATGGGCTTGCCGTCGGCAAGCGCCGTGCCGTTGCCGTTGAGGAAACAATTCAGAAGCGGCAGGCCGACCGTGACGGCGCCGCCGTTCAACATGCCGCGCAGGACGCGCCGGCGAGAGAAATCGTTCATGACCTTTTCCACTCCTTAGATCAGTGATTCGAAGCAACTTTATTCGGCGGCGAGGCCGCGGCCGATTTTTTCGGCGCCGGCGCATCGGGCACGCTGACGGCCGAGAACGCGGGATGCATGACAATCGAGCGCAACAGCGGCCGGAGGCGGTATTCGTCGTCCGCGAACCCTTTGTTCAATTCCGCCAGGGTCGCGTTTGACGACGCCGGGACCACCGACGCGGTCGCATAGCTGAAGGCGCGCCGCACCAGGCAAGACGGCACCAGCGGGCTGTCGTGAAGGACCTGCGCCAGGCCTTCAACCGTCGTGAAGGCTTTGCCGTCGAGGTTGCCGCTGGTATCGATCGCGGCGCCTTTTTCCGTTTCACGGTACCGGCCGGCCCCGTCGAACCTCTCCAGCGAGAGGCCGATCGGGTCGGTGATTTTGTGGCAGCCCGCGCAAACCGGGTTCGCGAGGTGCATGCCGACCCGTTCACGCGCGGTGCGAAGACGCGGATCCGGATTTTCGACAGCGGAGAAATCGACATTCGCCGGCGGCGCCGGCACTTTCTGGCAGAGCAGCAATTCGCGCAGCGCCTTGCCCCGCAACGTCGCGGAGCTGCGTGTCGCATGCGAGGCGCGCGCCAGGAAGCTGGCGTGCGTCAGGATGCCGGATCGCTCCGCCTCCGGGGGGAACTCGTACGCATTCCAACCCGCCGACGTCTGGACGCCGTACAGGATGCCCAAGGGCGGCGAAAGGAATGTCTGACGTGTGGTGAAGAGATCCCTGTAGTCGCCGTTTTTCACCAGGAGCTGGTCGACCACCGTCCGCAGAGTCTGTTCACGCGCCTCCGCCGGCAAGCCGCCCAGGAAATACGGATAGACCGTCGCGTCCTTGCTGAGCGTTTCGAGATCCTCGAGACCGAACATGTCGTCGAAAAAGGCGCGGACGCCGGCTTCCAGGCGGACACTGGCCAGCATTTCGTCGACGATACGGCCCCGGGATTTCTCGCTGAAAAGATCGCCCTTTTTCGCCGCGGCCAGCAGCGCGGGGCCCGGCGCCGCGTTCCACAGGAAGAGACTCAGGCGCGAGGCCTGCGAATAGGCGTCCAGGCGCATCTGCCCCGGGCGCTTGGGGTCGGGCTCTTCCGTTTCGGCGACCAGCAATACGCTGGGACTGAGGAGCACGCTCTCAAGCACGACCTGGATGCCGGCATAGAAGTCGTTTTGCCGGTTTGCCGCCGCGCCGGCCTCTTCGACAAGCTTGGCCACATGCCCTTTGGGCGGAGGCACGAAATAGAGGTTCTCGACGACACGCGTCAGGAATTTGGACGCGCAGGCGTTATCGGCGGCGCCGGCGTCCGCCGGCTTGCAGGGGAACAGCGTGTCCCTGCGGCGCGCGTCGACGACCTGCGCGGACAATAGGCCTGCAATCTTCTGATAGGTTTCGAGCTGCGCGTCGCTCACCCCGGCGAGCGAGGTGCCGGCCATCAGCACGCCGTCCGTCCGCGCGACCGGTGCGAATTTCACATCCGTCGTGATGTCGGGACCGAAGAAATGCTGGATCGTATTGAGATATTGCTTCGTGGTCAGAAGCCGCAAGTGGCTCGGTATTCCGGCGGCGGCGCCGGATTCGGCCGGCGGCGCCTTACGATCCGCCGCGTGTGTCGCCACGGGAATCCCCAAGGCAATCCCCAAGGCAATCCCGGCGAGCGCCGTCGCCGATACAAGGGTCTTCTGAAGAGCCGAACGGCCGCCCTTCCGCTGCGATGACCCCAACCGCATTAACATTCCAAACAAAGCGCCCTCCGCTCTAGTGAGCCGCTCTCCGCCTCGCGGACGCGGCCGAAGCCAATTTTCATCGGCGCGTTACCGCGCCCCGCTGGTGGAAACCTTGCCGTGGTCCGGTCCCGCGACCGTATCGGCCACCTGTTTTTCCGGATGCACCACGCGCGCACGAACGCCCGTGACCATGAGCGTGCCGGAAATGGCGGTGTTCGCTCCGGTCTCCGGATCGGGGTAAGCGTCGGCCAGCCGGCGCAGCGCCTTGTAGAAGGACCTCGAATCGAGCTTCCCGTAGCTGATCTGATGCGAACCGAAGCGGCGATTGACCCCGCGGTAATGGCTTTCGATATCGATATAGCCCGCGATGGCGCCTTCGATTTTCTCCGGCGACAGCTTCAACTCGAAGTGCGTGTCGTGCATGAGCTCGGTCGCGGCCTCCTCGTGCTGATGCTGCGTCGGCCACACGAAATCGCCCGACTTCGTGGTCGTCAGCACGCCGGCGACGATCTTGCCTTTGAACGTATGGATGAAATCCCGGCCGTAGACCGTGTCGATGCGCTGCGTGGTATCGACCTGGAAGTCACCCTTCGCGTCCCGCACCAGGGCGTCGAGGCCGCGGTATGTGGTGATCGTCACGTCGTCGTCGTTTTCAAGACTGTCGACGTCCGTCAACTCGATGATGGTGCGATTGTAGGTCCTGCTCTCGAAGTATTGCGTTTCGAAAAGAACCTGCGAGGACCCCAGGCGATAACTGGGGATGCAGCCGACCGCGCGGTAGAGCTGGTTGTCGATCCCGGGTTTTCCGTCGGGCGACGTGAAATCGCTGGGCTTTACCTTACCGTCGAGGTTGACGCCGTAGCTGATCTTTCCTTCGATTTCCTGGACGGGAAATTTGTCGGGGCCGGCCTTCGGCCACCACACCTCGGCTTCGCGCGCAATCGTGGTGTCGGCCAGCTGATATTTTTTGCCTTCGATCTGCGGATACATCGCGGCGAACTGCTCGCGGGCGCCGAAGTCGTAAAGACCCTTCGGGCATTCGGCGTTGGTTTCCTTCCCCGCCGCATCCATCGCCTGGTAGATGCCGTAGGTGCGCGTGGTGAGCACGTAACCGATCGTGCGGCCGGATATTCCGGATTCATTCGCGGCAAAAGCGGGCGCGGCAAAAGCGAGCGCGGCGAAAGCGAGACCGCCGCCGGCGCAGATCGTCGCGGCAACGCCGGCGACCGCCATTTTGAGCGCCCCGCGCCGCGCGTTCGAGATTTCCTTTTTCACCTGCGTCTCCCTCATCTGCTGACTAGCGGCCGCCGCGCCCGGCATAACCGTCGCGCGTTTCAAAAATGTCGCGGTAGATGATCGCGGCATAGCCGTTGCGCCCGCCGTTGGCCTCGCCCCATCCGTTCGCATTGATGTCGGTGGGCTTACGGTCGCCATAACCCTTGTACCCGGCGAAGGTGTAGATGGGACGGCCGCGGAACGTGTAGACGTTCAGCGCTCCCGGGGCGCCCGCCGCAGCCTGCTTTCCGGTTTTCGGGTCGATCGGCATCGTCCCCCAAACCTGGTTTCCGGTCTTCGTCCCCGTGGGCGCGATCAGATAAGGGAAGGCCTTGATGCAGAGATCGGGATCGCCGCCGCCGCACATTGCAAAGCGATAAAGTTGCGGCGAGTCCGGCGTGTCGCAGCTCAGCTGATCGGGCGCATCGTCGGTACACACATACCGATAGATCGTCATGCCGTTTGAATCACCGAGCCCCATGCCGACGATCGTCGGCTTCATCACGAAACCGGCGGGCGGTTTCGGCGTCATCTGGGTGTACACATTCCGCCAGCCCGGGATATCGCTGCCGTTCTGCGACCCCAATTTCGTGTCCTCGATGTAGCGGTAGACCGGACGTCCGCGGAACGCCCACTGCAACACGCCCGGCGAACGCTCGAACGGCGTCCACTCGCCAACCCGCGTCGCGGAGGTTGCCGCAAGAATGGGTTCCCACTCGCTCAGGCACTCGTCTTTGCAATTGGACTTGTTGCGGCCGTCGCGGTCGTACGTGTAGACGGACAAGCCGTTGCGCAACGTCACCAGGCGCCCCGCCATCGTCGTATGCACCGCGAATTGGCCGGGCACATTCGATTCGGCGCCGAGCGGGTTGCGCACCGCGCCGCCTTCGCCGATGAAACCGAGGTCGGTCCCGCCCAGCACGTCGCCCGGGCGCTTGTCCAAAACGGACGTGTACAGACCGTAGCCGTCATAGGCCCATTGCTTCGTGCCGTCGGGACGCGTGAGGACCGTCCACTTGCCTATCGGCTTTGCGTCGGCCGGCGCATGCACCACGGGCCATAACGTCGTACAGGCGGGCCGGGTTTCGGCCTCGGGCATCAGCAGCCCGCCGGGATACGGGCTCTGCGTGCCGCTGCTTTCGCGCGCGGGTTCGCCGCCGCACGTGGGCTTGCCCCTGTCCTCGCCCGCGGTGCCGTTGCGCAAGGTCCGCTTCGGCCAGGTGTAGAGGGTCTTTCCTTGCCCGTCGGCATAGACCGGCCCCTCCAGTTCGTTGACGAGCACCTGGAAACCGGGCGGCATCGGCACGCGGGCAAAATCTTCTTTCGGCTCCGCCGCTTGGAGGGTCGACAGCCCGGCCATCGCCGTGAAACCGGCGATCGAGAGGAAGAGAATATTCAGGCGAAGTTGCATCGTCAGGTGTCTCTCTCGTGTTCGATCGAGGGTTAGGCGCCGCCGCCCCCTACTCCCAAGTACGCAGGTCCTCCGACGAACCCGACAGTTGGCTCCGGCGCCGGTTTCCCCTGCCGCACCGCACTTTTTGCAATGCAATAGAGCTCGTTTTTCGGGATTGGCCCGGCCGCCGGGCCCGTCCTCCGCCGCGCTATTTCTTCAACGGGATGAGGCCCGCATCCTTATAGGCTTGAGCGGCGCCCGCCGACGCGAGCACGTCGATCACCTTCGCGGCATCCTGCGCGCGGCGACCGGTTTTCACCGCCGCCGCCGTCACCACGATCCGCAGTTGATGCTCGTCGGGCAGCGGCACGATGTTCGTCAGGCCCGCGAGACGAAGCTCGCTGATTTGCTGACCGACGGAGGCGAGCTTGCCCTCGATGATCCGCGTGCCCATGAGCCCCGCGCCGGTCTGGCTCTTCGCCTTCATCGCTTCGGTGAGGCCGAGCTTCTCAATGACGCCCGCGATGTGGCGGCCGCTCTGCGCGGTCGAATAGCCGAAGGACGGCGTTTCCGTCAGGAACCTGGCGAGGTCTTGCGAGGACGCGAGTTTAGGCGGCTTCGCATCACGCGCCACGGCGATGCCCACCGTGGAGACCGCCACGTCGTGCTGCCCGTCCACACGCGCACGCATGGCTTCGGGGGCGAGCGAGTTCTTGGAGGTGACCACGAGATCGCCCGCGTCGCCCTTTGTCAGCCGTTCGACAATGACGTCGGTGGTCGCGAATTCGAGCGCGATCGCGACGCCCGCTTGCGCCTCGATGACCGGCGTCAGGGCCGTGACCGCGGCTTGCGCATAAGCCGGGACCAAAACACGCAACGGCGCATCGGCGGCAAATGCCGGGTTGACGGCCAGCAGGAGGACGACGGCGCCGACGAATTTCGCGAATGTCATGGGCACGTCCTCATCGACAACTTGGAAAGATAGACACGGATTTCAGCGAGACCCGGGCCGCGACATTTGCGCCGCGGCCCGGCCCCTTACGTCTACTTCTGCAAAATCAGCTTCTGAACGCGCCAGTTGGACGTTTCGGCAACGTAGATCAGGTACTCGGACGGACAGGCGAGCTGATGGCCGCCGGAGAACGAACCGAGTTGGCGGCCCGAGCGCCCGATGACGCCGAGCACTTTGCCGTCCGTCGTGAGCTTGAAGATGCGCCCCGGCCAGGTCGACTCTCCGAGGAACAGGACTTTGTCGTTGTCCGGCGGGATACACAGCGAGTTGGGCGCGCCGACGCCCTGGTTGATGGCCTCGCCCTTCGGCGTATTGCCGTTGACGGACCGGCTGGTCGGATCGGGCGGCACCGTGACAGAGAATTTCCGCAGGAATTTCCCGTCCACGTCGAAAACCTGAACGCGCTGGTTTCCGCGATCGCCGACATAAACGTTGTCGTTCTTATCGATGGCAATGGCGTGCGGCGTGCGGAATTGACCGTCGCCGGTGCCGTGGTCGCCCCACATTTTCACGAAGTCGCCGTTCTTGTCGAACTTGGCCACGCGCGCGTTGACGTAACCGTCGGTGATGTAGGAGTTGCCTTTGGAATCCCAAGCGATGTCCGTCGGCAAGCGGAAGTTCCCCTCGACCGCCGGCAGATGTTCGCCCGGCTTCGGCTTGGGACCGCCGCCGCCCTCGACTTCCGCCACCCCTTCCTGCCTGCGGCCGTACACCGTCATGACGCGGCCCGCCGGACTGAACTGGACGATCATGTTCGAACCCTTGTCGATCGTCCAGATGTTGTCGGCCTTGTCGATGCGCACGCTGTGCGCGGCCGCGAAACCATAAAGGCCCTTGCCGATCTCGCGGATGAATTTGCCGCTCGCGTCGAACTCATACAGTTGAGCCGCCGCCTGCCCGAAAACGGGCCCCGCGATTTCAGGCGTCGAGCGCGTAAAGACGAAAACATTGCCTTTCGAGTTGGTCGCGACGCCAGCCACTTCACCGAAGTTCTGGCCGTTGGGCAGATCCGGAAAATTCGGAACCGACGTGAATTTGATTTGAGGCACGCTTTGTTGCGCCAGCGCCGGGCCGGCCAGGAACGCCAGAAGAAGCGCCGCGAGATGTTTTTTCACTTAAGTCCTCCCCGATGGAAAACGATGGACGGATCTCACGCCCGGCAGGCCATGGCCGCCGGACGTGAGAGTCTCTCTGCGTCTTAGTAGGTAAAGCGCAGGCCGGCGCGGAACACGGTCCCCATGATGTCGTAGATACCGGCCGCTCCCGTCGCCAAGTTGATGTAATTGGCGACGGTCGGGATTTGCGCGGGGTCGCGGTTGAAGATGTTCTTCACGGTGAAGTACGCCGTCGAACGCGCGGGCCCCAGATCGAACGCATAGGAGAAGTTGGTGTCGAGGTAGAAGGCGCCGGGCAAGCGGTTGTTGTTCACCGTCAGGTTGGCCGCCGTCGACGTCGGGCAACCCGTCGTGCACTCGATATACTCGGCGTTGAGAAGCCCCGAGCTGAGGGCGCGGCCGGTCACGGTGACCGTGATCGGATCGAGGTTATAGGTTGCCGAGGCGTTCAATCTCCAATTCGGCGGAGACCCGCCGCTGTTCACGCCGACCTGATTGGTGGGCGGTGAAAGCTTATTGTCCTGGTAGTTGCGCAGATAGAAGGTCGCGTTGCCGTGCAGCGTGACGCTGCCGTCGAAGTCGGAAAACACGTCCGCAAGCTCGAAGCGATAGCTCGATTCGACGTCGACGCCCCTGAGGTCCTGCTCCGCGATATTGAAGTTCTGCCGTCTCACTTCGTTGATCACGCCGTTGATGCGCGTGATGTTGGGGCAGAACTCGGGCCGCTGGCCGTTGACGCAGTAGTCAATGATGTTCTGGGAGGTGACGGTGCCGATGCCGCCCTTCAGTTTCACGTTCCAATAGTCGACGGACGCGCTGAAGCCTTCGAGGAAGCTCGGCTGCAACACCACGCCGACGCCCAGCGTGTCGGCCTTTTCCGGCTCCAGGTTGGCATTTCCCGACGCGAACTGCCGGACCGTCGGCGTGGAGTTCGTAACGGGATCCCGAAGCGTTCCCAGCGAGAAGGCCGAGGGCTGGAACAGTTCCTGGATGTTCGGCGCGCGGATGTCGCGAGAGCGCGTCACGCGAAGCCGGATATCGGGAATCGGCGCGAACGTCGTTCCCAGCTTCCACGTGGTCACATAGCCGGCCAAGCTATAGTCCGTCGCACGGACGGCGGCGCTGACGTCCCAACTGTCGGCAAAGGAGGCGTCATTGACGATCGGGATAACGGTTTCGATCGCGCCTTCGGTCACGGACTGCTTGCCGTCGAGCACCGGCAGGTTGGCGACGTTGTGGCCGCTCACGACCGACGTCGCGTCGGGGGTGTTGAGCACGTCTTCGATGCGGTGTTCCGCGCTGAGCGCCAAGGACACGGGGCCGGCCGGAAGAGAGAAAGGCTCGCCCGAAACCGAGGCGGAAAAGACGGCCTGTTGGACCTTGTTCCAGCTTTGAGAATCGATGCCGGTCATATAGGCGCGGCCGCCGGAGTTTTCATTATTGACGCCGATCCCCATGGGATTCCACGGCGAGCACGGATGGCTCGGGTCAGTCAGCTTGATGCGGCAAACGATGGCGCCCGTCGTCGGGTGGTACACCGCGTCCGTCGCGAGACGGAAGTTCTCGAGCGTAAACGTGTTGTAGAAATGCAGCAGCGGACGGCTGACCCCGTAGGACGCATATGCGTTCCAGTTCCACTCCGAACTGAACGCATCGAATTTGCCGTCGAACCCCAAGGAGTTCTGGTTCGTGATGCGCAGATTGTCGGCATAGTGGTCGCCCATGTCGTAGTTCCAGCTGCCGACCTGGATCGTCGTGACGTTGGCGGCGAGCATGGCCGCGCGCACCGTCGCCGGAAGATACGCGTTATCGATCCTGACGGCCGGCCCTGTCGCGTTGAGAGTCTGCGGCGGGCTGACGACACCTTGCTCGCGTGAACTGGTCCACGACGACTGAACGTGGAAATTCACATTGTCGGTCAGGTCGTACGCCACGCGGGCGAAGACGTTCTGGCGATGGGCCTCGAACGCCATCTGGTAGTGCTGCCGGTAGTCCGTGGCCTGCCAATCGCCGCCTTGCGTGTTCGACGCCGTGGTGATCGGCCCGTAGTTGAACTGATAGGGAACGCCGCCCTGCCCGAAAGCGACCCCCTTCAGCGGACCGGAGACGACCATCCCGCCCCACGTCCCGCCGGTGAATCCGACATTGTCGAGCACGAGCTGGTTTGGCTGCCCGTTGGTCGCGGTATAGGCGGGATTCAACATCATCACGCGGCCGATGCGGTTCCACTTGCGCCCGCCGTCCCCGTCGGTCCCGCCGTTGTACGACTCTTCGCCGGACAGCAGAACGTGGCCGCGGCCGTTGGCGAACGGGAACCCGGCGGATAATTTGACCGAGAAGTTCTTGGCGTCGCCGTAAACGGTCATACCGGCGCTGACATCGCCTTTGATGCCGGTGAAATTCTTATCGAGAACGAAGTTCACGACGCCCGCGACGGCGTCCGAACCGTACACGGCCGACGCGCCGCCGGTGACGATGTCGACACGCGTGACCAGCTGTTGCGGATA
This sequence comes from Rhodospirillaceae bacterium, assembly GCA_041919675.1. Lineage (GTDB taxonomy): Bacteria > Pseudomonadota > Alphaproteobacteria > Rhodospirillales > Rhodospirillaceae > SHVO01. Next base: position 28,603 of record JAYRTJ010000006.1, read on the forward strand.
GGAGCTGATATCCACGTTCTGGCCAGACGCCGACGATCCGACGGTCCGTTGGCCGTCGAGGAGAATCAGCGTTCTTTCCGCACCGAGACTGCGCAGGTTCGCGTTGCTTTGACCGCTGGTGGACGACGACAGGCCGGCGGACGTCGTTGCGCTTACGCCGGCCCCGGAGAAGGCGGGCATTTCCGCAATGAGCACCGCGAGATTGGGATCGGGCCTGTTCGCCAATTGCTCGGCCCCGATGACGGCGAGAGGCGTCGGCGCCTCATACCCCTCGCGCACGATGCGCGATCCCGTCACGACCACCTCCTCGAGAGGCCCCACCGGCTGCACGGACGCCGCCTGGCTGGACCCGGACGATTGCGGAGGCACCGCGGCGCCCTCGGCCGCGACCTTCGTGAAAGTTGAAACTTCAGAGGTTCTCTGCGGTCCCGCGACGACATAGACGCCTTTGCCGTTCGTCCTGACCGTCAGGCCCGTCCCGGCGACGAGCGCATTCAACGCTTCTTCCGCGGTCAAGCGTCCGGCGACACCCGCGGTGCGCAGGTTGGCGACTTCCTTCTCGGAAAACGCGAGAGAGATCCCCGTTCTGCTCTCCACCTCGCGCAGCCCCGCGGTGAGTGTGGTTGCGCCGATTTGCATGTCATAGCGCTGGTTCGGTTCGGCGGCCCAGGACGTATTCCCGTAAATCGCCGGCGTGAGCGCCAGCGTGGACATCAAGACCGTCCGCAAACACTTGCGCTTCAGTCCGCGGAATATTCCCCCCGCCGCCACAACGGACGTCGTCGTTTTCGAACGCAACATAGCTTCCCCCCAAAGGATGTTGTTCTCTCGCGATAGTTTGCGAGCCCACGAAAAAAAGTATCGGTTTGCCTCCCAGCAAAGCCCTATACGCAAGTGCCTTCGGCAACCCGACAGGCGCAGGTTCGAAAAAGATCACATGCATGTGCCGCACATTTAGATGCAGTGCGAAACGCGAAGGGCCTACCCAGTCGCGCTTTTATCTAGTTAAATCTTCCGCGCGTTCCGGCGCACCGCCGGCGGGGGAGAGCGTTCTAGCGTGGGGATGGATGATAGCAACGCATTAGGACCGCGGCTGCGCTTAGAAGAAGTCATCCTTCTATATGAGCAGGAGTTGCGAAGGTTCTTGACTAAACACCTGCGGAACAGCGCGGATATCGACGACTGCCTTCAAGAGACTTTTCTTAAAATATGGACAAGCGCCCAGCGGCATGAGTTGCGGGACGATATCCGGGGGTATGTATTCACCGTGGCTTTGAATGTGATCCGGGACAAACGGCGCCGCGACCAGGCGAGACGCAGGGATTTACATACAGAGATGTCGGATTCCATCGAGAGCGTGCGTACTGTAGGGGTGGAGGACCAGCTTTACTGGACGGAAGCCGTGAGATTGATGGAATCGGAGCTGCAGGCCCTGCGGCCTTCGACACGAAACATCTTTTTGAAGTACCACTTGGAGCACAAGACCTACGCCGACATTGCAAACGAACTGGGGATCTCGGTTCGCACGGTCGAGCGGGAAATCGCGCGGGCAATGCAGCATATGACCGCAGTCTTGGGAAATTCACTTTTTGTAAACGATCGATGAGCATGACCGACGATACTCCCTCCACGGCGCCAGAATGGGTCGCACGCATGAATGCGGGGCCATTGTCGCCGGAATTGCGCGCCGCTTTGGACGCGTGGCTGGCGAAGGACCCGCGGAATCAGGCCGACTTTACCTTGGCGCGCCTCACCTGGACCGTGGCCCAGAAGCTCAACACCAGCGAAGTCGCGCACAACGAGCTCCGTGCGTTGAACGCCGCCCCGGCCGTCCACGGTTGGGACTGGCGCCGCTTGATTGCGGCGACTTTCGGCGCGAGTCCGCGCAGATGGGCGCCGGCCTTCGCGGCCGTCCTGCTCATCGTCGCCGGAGCGGCTTGGCTGGCGAATCCGCCGCGGTCCCCGGACGGCATGGCCCTGCTCGACAACGGCCGCAGCGCATCGACGGTCGTGGGCGAGATCTCGAACTATGTGCTTCCGGACGGCTCGAAGGTGACCATCAACGCGCAGTCGGGCGTCCGCGTGGCGTTCACGCGCGCGCAACGCAAAATCATCCTCGAAAGCGGCGAAGCGTTCTTCGAGGTCCAGCACGACGACACACCCTTTGTGGTGGTCGCGGGATTGCGCTCGGTCGTCGTCACCGGCACGAAGTTCGACGTAAAGCTGGATTCCTACCGGAGCGGCCTGCAGGTCGCCGTCGTCGAAGGTCATGTGAATGTCGGCGATCACGAAACCGAAGCGAAGGACGCCGCCAAATTGCAGGCGAACGACGTCTTCCGGTTCTTGGACAACGCTCCGCCCGAGCGCCTGGCCGTTGCCGCGAACCTGGTTTCGGCCTGGCAGACGCGCCGGTTATATTTCGAGGGCACAACCGTCGGCGACGTCTTGTTCTCGGTCAACCGCTTCGCGCGAAAGCCGCTGCGGCTGGGCGACCCGCAACTCGCCGAATTGCCGCTGAGCGGCAGCTTTTCCGCCGGCGACACGGATGCGGTGCTGTTTTCCCTGCACTCGCTGTACAGGATCGAAGCCAAAGACAGCGGCGACGCCTTGATCCTGGACACGGCGAAGTGAGCCCGAGATCGTCGATACCTATCCGGCGGCGCGCGTGAAGATCAGGCTGTAGACGCGGGGACGAATGAAGCGGATTCCCCGCGCCTTCCCGGCGGAATCGCGCACGATCGCGATCAAGCCGTCCGCGTCGCGGTAAACGTCGCGGGAAAGAGGCGTGAGCGCCGCCGCCGCGCTGGGACGGTTGACCGGCGCGAGGATAAGGCGCCCCTCCTTTACCGACAGAACCAGTTCACCGTTCGCTTCCGCACTCGTGTAGCGGCCGGCGAGCGCCTCGAGCTCGGGCAACCGCGGCGCATAGGGATCGACCTTGCGGAAGGTCGTGACTTCGCCGTCGGCGGTGCGGCTTTCCACGGCGCCGTCCTTGAAGATCATTTCCGCGCCGGCGTTGCGATAGCGGCGCGCGTCCAAACGGACGAGGTCCACCTCACGCTTGCCTTCGGCGAATTTGAGCGCCCCGCCGCCGGCGACCACCCGCGCGCTGCGGCCCGTACGCTCGTCGATATACAGCCCCTGCGCCTGCGATAATTCCGCGTGAGGGGCCGCGCCCGCCGCAGGCACAGGCGCCGCGGCCGGCAGGAGCGGCGCGGCCGCCTCGCGACCCACCCGCGCGGCATTGATCTCCTCTCCATTGCAGAGCACCGCGACGCTCACCCCTTGAGACGGATAACGGGCGAGCCACGCGCGGTAAGCCGCCGTGCCGCCGCCGTGAGAGATCTCGGCCACGCCGTTGTAGACGCCGTGCTGGAGCCCGCGCGCATAGGCGATCTTGCGCCCGCTCGTGAGCACCGCCCGCTCTTCCAAATGCCCGGTGACGAATTCTCCGAGCTTTCGCGCCGTCAGCGCCGCGTTCCACTTGAGAAGGTCGCCTGCCGTTGTCAGCAGGCCGCCATGCCCATATGTGTCTTCGAACGGCATTTCCTGCGTATAACCTTCGGCGGTCTTCTCGCGATAGGCGACGGCGCGATCGGGCACGACGCGGCGGAAATCGTCGCGCCATGTCGTTTTGCTCATCCCCAGCGGGATGAACATGCGCTCGCGCGTGAAGGCGGGAAGCGATTTGCCGCTCACGCGCTCGACGATGAAGGCGGCGAGGTTGAAGCCCGTATTGTTGTAGGAATACGCTTCGCCGGGTTTAAAGTTCAGCGCACGCTGACGGCCGGCGATTTCAAGGACTTCCTGGTTGGTGCGAAATACATAGGAGCGCGGCCAACCGGCGAGGCCGGAGACTTCGCCCCAGTCGCGCAGGCCGTTCGTGTGACTGAGAAGATGGTTGATCGTAATGGGCGTGCCGTAGTCCGGCAGCTCGGGGATATACTTGCGAATATCGTCGGTGAGCGCGATTTTGCCCTCCTCGACCAGCATCAGGATCGCCGCCGCGGTAAATTGCTTCGCGATCGATCCCGCTTCCATGACGGTCTCGGGCGTAATGGGCACGGCATGCTCGAGGTCGGCCAAGCCGTAAGCCCCAAAAACCGGCGGTTGCCCTTGGCGCGCGACGCCGACCGCGCAGCCGGGCGCCTGCGGATCCTCTCCCTTGAAAGCCATCGCGGCGTCGGCCGCGTGCGCGCGCAGCGGCGCAATGGCGACGGTGCATAGCAATACCCAGCGCGGTACATAGCGCATGAAGTCCCTCCCCCGAACTCAGCCCTTGCTCATCCTGGTACGCAGGCCGCCCGCTCCACCCGACAACCGGCTGTCAGGGGACATCGGCAAGAATGAAGCCGTGAGAAAAGGAGAAAACAAAAATCGACCCCTCCCTGACCCTCCCCTTTCAGGGGAGGGAAAAATTAAACGGGGCCGCCGCCGCTTGATCCTTTTTTCCCTCCCCCTGAAAGGGGGAGGTTAGGAGGGGGTCGTTTTTTGTTGCTGTTTGCCCTGCCCTTTCAGGGGAGGGAAAAAAGGAAGATCAGTTGATCTGGCTGAGGGGTTTGCCGCCGATCATGTCCTTGTAGTCGATCATGAAGGACTTGAACTGTTCGGCCTGCTCGATCTGCTGGCGGACGGCGGCGACATCCATCACGCCGCGTTCGCGCGGCGTGGTGATGAGCGAGAAGGCGTCGCGGTAGGGCGTGTCGCTCATGGGCACCGTATAGCGCTGGCGCACGCGCACCAGCGTGCGTTCATCGCCCGCCAGCGTCAGCGCCGTCGCCCAATCCAGGATGATGCGCGCGTTCTGGCCGCTGAGGGTGGTGCCTTCCGGCTCCGGGGCCAGTTCGGACAAGGCCGCGGCGGCATTCGCCCACTGCTGGGCGCGCCAGTAGATCTCGGCGCGGAGCTGCTTGGTCTCGGGGGTCGTGTCGGTGCCGAGCAGAAGGACGGCTTCATCGACCTTGTTGAGATCGGTGAGCGCACGGGCTTCAAGACGGCGGCGCTGGGCGTTCAGTTCGCGGCCCGCTTCGGGCGTGGTGGTGTCGTTGAGCACGTCGAGCGCCTTCTGGGGCTGCTCGTCCAGGAGGTAGATCAGCGCCAACCTCGAGCCGATACGCGCGCGCTCGACGCCGGTGACGCGGAACTGCACCTGACGCTCCAGGAGGAGCGCGGCCTGCTGCAGAAGGTCGACGGACACGAGGCGGTCCGCGAGCTTGCGGATCATCTCGTCCCCCTTCTCGCCCGGCGGCACGAGCGAGCGGAACTCCTCGAAAAGACCGATGGACGTGACGGGCGAAAGTTTATCCGCCTCGCCGTCGAGATAGAGTTTCTCGAAGATGCCGGTCATTTTGTTGGCGGCCTCGTTCACGCGCTCGTCGCCCGAGAAATAGGACGTGGTGATCTTGAGCGTGCGCAGCGCCGTGCCGTAGTCCTTCTCCTCGCCGTAGAGATCGGCAAGACGCAGGAGCATTTCCAGTTCGGTGTGATCGCCGCGCCAGCGGTAGCGCAACTTTTCGAGCCCCTCGATCAACTGCGCGGCGGTGACGGTGCCGAGCTTGTGTTCGAGCTCGAGACGGTCTCGCGTCGCCAGCACGCTATACATCAGGGACGGGCTCTGTTCGGTCTTGCGGAACTGCTGCAGCGCGACCTGGAGTTCGCCGATCTTCTCGTTCAGCTTGCCGTCCATATAGTCGATGGCGGCGAGTTCGTTCACGGAGGGCGTCTCTTTGCGGACCATGTCGAGGAAACCCTGCGCGCCGAAATCGTCGCCGGCGTCGATCGTGGCCTCGACGCCCATGAGCGCCAGCGGGATCTTCACCCGGCGCGGATAGGCGCGGATCAGCGCGCCCGTCTGGATCATGGTTTCGGCCTGGGCCTTCGGATCGCTGATCTGCGAGCGCGCGGCGGCCAGCCAGAAGTGGGCGTCTTCCTCATTGGCCAGCGTGAAGTGGTTGAAGTCCTCGGCCGCGTCCTGATAACGGCGCATCATGAACAGCGCCGCCCCGCGCAGGGCGCGGAACTGGGCCGTGTTCTCCATGTCCTGGTCGTTGGCGGCCATCACGCGCAGGATCCCGAGCGCTTCCGGATAGAAGCCGTTCACGAATTCAAAGCGGGCGAGGCGCAAACGCGCCTGCTGACGGGTATCGGGGCGCTCGTCGCCGAGGGCGTATTGAAGGGCCTGCTTGTTGCGCACGTAGTCGTCGGCGCGGCCGATCTGCCAGTCGGCGATATTGAGCAGCCGCTGCATGTCTTCGTCGCCGCCCAGCGCACCGGCGACCTGCATCCCGTCGCGCGAAAGCGCCATGCCGCCGTCGACGTCGATGTCGACGCCCAACCGGGAAGCCTGCGCGCGCACGCCGTCGCTCTTGGGAACCACGACCACGCCCTGCGCGGTCGCGGGCAGATCGACTTCGGCGAAGGTGCGCTCCGGATAGACCCCGTAGCTGAGCGGAATCACGGGCACGATGAGCAGATAGTCGCCCACTTCCGGGTCTTCGACGGCGACCGTCCGGCCGGCCTCGGTGATGGGCAGGAAGAGATTCGGCTGTGGACGCTCGAGCTGCGCGTTGACCTCGATCGCCTGGGTCGGGCGCAGCGGCAGGGCGCGGAAGTCGAGCACCCAGTCGAGGCCGTCGCGGCGCGTCGTCGGGTTGATGTCCGGACGCGTGACCATGCGCAAGATGGTGTTGTTGCGGTACGGCAACTGCTCGACGAACGTGATGTAGGGCGCGCCGTCCTTGGCGAGCCTGGCGACATCGACCTGCTGATAACGGTCGAACACGACCCACAGGAATTCGGCGCGGCGGAAGACGGCGGCGGCGGAGGGTTCCGTCCAGGGAATGGTGAGGCTGACTTCGGCGGGCCGCGAGGTCAGCGGATCGACGCGGCCGTTTTGAGCCGCGCGCGTGACGCGGTTGCCGGACGCGTCGACTTCGGTCTTGGCGTTGATCTGGCCCTTGAGCGCGGCGGCGGCGTCCTGCGAGCCCTGCAGCGGACGCGGCGCGGGCGGCGCCGGCTTGGCGGCGGCGACTTGCGGTTCGGGCTTCGCCGGCGCGGGTTTGGCGGCTTCGGGTTTGGCGGCGGGCGGTGTGGGCGCCGCGCCGGCCGCGCCGGCCGGACGCGCGACGGCCGCCTGCTGCTGCGGCGCCGGCGCGTTGGTGAGATCAATGGCGATGGTATTGCCGGTCGCCAGATCGTTCACCGCAAGCGCGGCGGCGTGCGGAATGATGAGCGTGGTCTGGCCGCTGTCGTAGGAGACACGCGCGCCTTTATTCGCCGCCGGCAGGCGCTGATTGAGGCTGGCGAGATTGAGCGTGCCTGTGCCCTGGAAGACGATGGCGACAGTCTCGCCGCGGCGCTCGATGCGATAGCCCGGACGCGACTGCGGCCAATCGAACGCCACACGGAAGAACGCCGGATGCTGGCCCGTGCGCACGGCGACGGCGCGGGCGCCGGCCGGCGCATTAGGATTGGCGGGGGGATTGGTCGCCGCATTGGCCGGGGGCGCCGGTTTTGCGGCAGCGGTCTGCACGGGCGGCCCAATGAGATCGACCACCACCGCAGAGCCGACGGTAAAGGTCCGCATGGTGACATTCGGGCGCAGCGGGAAAGCGATGGTGCGCTGGTCGGGGCTGACGCGCGGCGGGCCGGAGATATAGGCGCCGAGGGCTTGCGCGATCGCCGCGGGCGTCATGGTGACGCTGCGTTCGAACTGGACGACAAGATCCCCGCCCAGCACGTCGGCGGAGTAGCGCACCGGCCGATCCCATTCAAAGGCGACACGCCCGTAACCGTCGCGCGCGGCGAAGCGCACGGCGTCGGCGAAGGCGGGCGCGCTGCAAAGGATCGAGATCACAAGGACAAGTGAAAGGCGTTTCATCATGATCCGGGTTGCTCCGGCATGACGAGAATCTGGATCTGCTCGACGTTGCCGGCGGGCGCCTTGCGGCCCAGCACGGTGATTTCCTTGTCGTAGCCGGCGGCGGCGAACGCATCGGCGACGGTATTGGCGCGCGTGATCGCGAGATGCCATGCTTCGGCATCGGTGTCGGCGTCGGCGCGCGCGGCTTGCGCCTGCGGCGCCGCGGCGGCCTGGCCGACGATGGCAATACGGTTATGCAGGTTGCTCAACACACCGCCCAAGTCAAAAACGCGCCGGCGCGCAGCGTCGGAAAATCCGCTGGATCCCGCATCGAATAAGCCCTCACCGGCGCCCGAGGCCGGCCAGGACAGGATAAGATATTGCGGGGTCGCGCGGAACTGGACATCGGCGAGGCTGGCCTGTTTTGCGAAGGCGGGACGCAGAACCGCTTCCAGGTAGCTGAGGTTGTCCCCGGGCACCGCCGCCACTTCCGGAAGGCGCGGCGCGTTCGCGTCCGGCAGGCCGCCCGCGAAGGCTTCGCCATATGACCGGGCGACGGGAATGAAGCGCACCATGTCGATCTTGGCCATGGAGAACAAGAGGACAAAAAACGTGAGCAGGATCGTCATCAAGTCGACGATGGTGATGAGCCATGGGCGCGCGGGGCCGGGATTGCGCTCGACCTTCGGGGCGTTGATCCGCTTGCCGAGGATGGGCAGATCCTGGATGTGCTCCGCGAGCGGGCGGAAACGCGCGTGATGCGACATGTGATTGAGGGCGTTCATCCGCCGACGCCCTCCGGGCTACGGAGAGCGGGCTTGCGCCCCCCCGCGAGGCGCGTAATCACGTCGTCGCCATCGTCGAGCAAAAGGAAGCTGAAGCGCAGCAACGCCTCGCCGCTGGTCTGCCCGCCGACCGGTTTCAGGATGCCGACCGAGAGCGACGCCGGGGCGAGGCCGTGCGCCATGAGGCGCTCGGCGAGCAGCGCGACATTGGTTTCAGGATGCGAGGCGCGCAGCGCGAGTTCGGCGCGATAACCGCGCACGCCGCTGTCGATCACGCCGGCGATGCCGGCGAGGATGGCGTCGCCTTCCGCGACATGCTGCGGATCGGCGAACAGCGCGAACGGCACTTCGATATCGACGCGGTCGTTGCCGATGTTCCAGACGGTGCGCGTGCGCCATGTGTCTTCGGCCGCGATCACGGGCGCGAACACCTGCGCGACGGACGCCCGCAGGAGATCGACGGCGCGGCGGCGTTCTTCCTCGAGCATGCGCGCCTGGGAAATCGAATCCGCGGCGGCGGTTGAACTCGCCGGTTGTGCGGCGGAAGCGGGCGCCGGCGCGACCACGGTCGCGCGCGTTTGACTGGCCAGCGAGGTCATGACGGCGAAGAACGCCATGAGCAGGAAGTTGAGGGCGAGCAAGGTGATCATGACGCGGTCGCGATTGGCTTCGCCGCGCGCGGCCTCGCTGAGCATCTCCGGTGCATCCGGATATGCTTCGTAGAGAGTCTCCCGCGCTGTTGGATAGGCGCCGCTCAAACTTCAGAACCCCGCTTGGCCGAAGGCACACCTCCGGCCGGAATACCCACGTGTTTTCAGGAGCCTATGGGCGAATGGTGAATGCGGGGTTAAACCGGGAAAAAATTGCCCAGGGTGCGGAGAATGCCGCCCATATTCTCCGCATATTATACGGAAAATATGATTTACATTCATCGGCATAGCGGCTGGCCCTATTTTTTGGCAGCACGATTGAGCCGAAGCCATTGCGCGCTTCCGCACGCCGGGTTGAGATCGGCGCTTTAACGCGGCTGGGGTTTGGCGGCGGCGGGCGGCGGCGCGGGTGTTTCGGCGGCGCTGAGTTGTTTGCGCGCGGTCAGTTCTTCCGTCAGCGCCACGGCGCGGCGGGAGTCCATGGCGGCCAGGATGGGGGCGACCTTGGCGTCTTTCATCTTCTGCACGACCCCGACCAGGATCGGCATTTCGAGCGTGTCGAAGATGCGCGCGGCGTCCTTCGGCTTCATGACGCTATAGACGCGCACGAGCTGGTCGATCTCTTCCTGCTTCTGGGCGTCGTACTGCTTCAAAAGGCCTTGGATATTCTTTTCCAGGTCCTGGAGCTGGGCGATCTTGCCTTCGATGCGCGCTTCGGCGGCCTTCAGAAGACCGTCTTTGGCTTCCACTTCGCGTTCGCGGCGCTCGATGGTTTCACGGCGCTCGGCAAGGCGTTGCAGGGTATCGATCTCGGACTTGGTGAGGTTCGCCGGATCGAAGTTGAGCATCGGCGGCGGACCGCTTTCAGCGGGGGCGGCGGCTTCAGCGGGCGCGGCGGCGCCTTCAGCCGGCGCAGCGGGAGCCGCAGCGTCAGGCGCAGCGGCCGGCTTGGCGGCGTTATTCGGAGCGGCGGCTTGCGCAAAAGCCGCCGACTGTTCCATCACGAAAGACACGAGGCGTGTTTCGCCCGCGACTTCCTTGACGATGACCTGAAGCTTGAACCCGAGCATGCCGACGGCGGCGACGATCAACACCGGCAGCAGGCGGAACGACGGCGCCTTGCCGAGACGGCCGGTCATGGCGGACGCGCCCTGCTCGCGCAAAGTGCGCGGACGCGTCCGGGGCGGCATGTCGTAGGGGTGCTGGTTCATTGTTCCAAATTACCGCGCGGACTGAAGGGCCTTCAAGAGTTCGCGCTCGGCTTCCGAACGCTCCTCTTCCAGGCTTTGCGGTTCAGGACGGGCGGCGCGTTCAAACTGGCTTTCCAGGGTGCGCTTCGGACGCGGGAAACCGGCGGACGCGGCCGCCGGAGCGGCCTGCGCGGCCCGGCCCGGCACGCCGGCTTCGGCGCGCGCGGCGCCAAGGGCCGAGCGCAGATCGGCGGCGGTTTCTTCAAATCCGGCGACGGTATGCGCAAGCGTGCCGGCGGCGGGCGCGGCGGACCGCGGCGCCACATCGGCATAGGTCGCGCGGGCGCCCGGCGCCGTCACCGGCTGCACCTGGGCGACGTTCGACACGCCTTCGCTGCGCGCGACACGCACGGCGCCTTCGAGGCGGCCGGCGAGTTCTTCGGCGCGCGCGATCATGAACGCGAGGTCGTCGCGCAGGGTCTGGGCCTTCTCAACCCGGTCCTTGAGCGAGAGGTTGGCTTCGGTGGTGGCTTTCTTGAGTTTCGGGATGCCGGCTTCGGCGCGCATCGTCGCTTCGTTGAAGCTGTTGACCACCTTCGACAATTCGTCACGCGACTTGCGGAGCGCGGTGAGACGGCGGTTCAGGATGACGGCGTAAACGATCGTCGGGACGAGCAGCAGGATAACGACAATGTCGAGGATGGAATCGGTCGTCATGGCTCTCTCCCGAAGGGGTCTCGTTTATTATATCGGTTTCGGCAGCGAATTTCGCATCGCGGGCCATAAAAGATAGTTAACGGCGGCAATAATTGCCGGGGACCAGCCGCCCTTGAAGAACAGGTGGAAAGGCTTACGCGCCGACGCCTTTTTCCTTGTTGGCGCCGAGGCGGCGATGGTCGACGCGGATGGCGATATTGTTGCCGCGGCGGCCCATTTTGCCGACGAACATCGGCTGATCGCCGCAGCGCAGGATCACGGGCGAGTCCGCGGTCGCGTTCAGGAGGAGCTTGGAGCCCACCTTCATGTTGAGGACGCGCGAGAGCGGCAGAACCTGGGTATCGAGCACCGCCTCGAGCGGCACTTCGGTGAACCACATTTCCTCGGCCAGGTGGGTTTCCCAAATCGAGTCGCGGCCGAACTTTTCCCCCATGAACATCTGCAAGAGAAGTTCGCGGACCGGTTCGAGGGTCGCGAAGGGGATGAGAATTTCGAGGCGGCCGCCGCGGTCTTCCATGTCGATGCGCAAGCGCGCGACGATGGCGGCGTTGGACGGCTGGGAAATGGTGGCGAAACGCGGGTTGGTTTCCAGGCGGTCGAAACGGAAGGTGACCGGCGAGAGCGGATCGAAGGCGGCGGACAAATCAGCCAGCACGACGTGGATCATGCGCTCGACCAGCGTGCGTTCGATGGTGGTGTAGGGACGCCCTTCCACGCGCATGGCCGCGGTGCCGCGGCGGCCGCCGAGCAGCACGTCGACGATCGAATAGATCATCGAGCTGTCCACGGTCATGAGGCCGAAGTTGTCCCACTCTTCCGCCTTGAAGACGGTCAGCATGGCCGGCAGCGGGATCGAGTTCAGATAGTCGCCGAAACGCTGCGAGAGAATGTCGTCCAGCGAGACTTCGACGTTGTCGGACGTGAAGTTACGCAAGGAGGTCGTCATCATGCGCACGAGCCGGTCGAACACGACTTCCAGCATGGGAAGGCGTTCGTAGGACACGAGCGCGGAGTTGAGGATCGCCTGGATGCCGGCGCGGTCGGAGCCTTCATCGGAGGCTTCGTCGAACCCCAAGAGACTGTCGATTTCGTCCTGGTTCAGGACGCGCGTGGACTCGCCGCGGGCGCCGCCGCCCATGAAATCATCGGCGCCTTCGTCGGCGCCGCCGAGCATCGCTTCCCATTCGGCCGCCATCGCATCGGCGTCCTCGCCCCCTTTCGCGGGTTCGGGCGCGTCCGTCTTGGCGTCGGCCAGCGCGGCGGCGAGTTCGTCGGATTCACTTGGACTCATGTACGAACCTTTTGGGTCGCTAACTTAGTGCTTACTGAACAATCATGTCCTTGAAGAGCACGTCCTTCACCTGCGACGGACGCACGGCGGCGTTGACGCGGTTCAGGAGCTCCTCGCGCAGGCGATACATGCCGGCGGCGCCTTGCAGATCCTCGAGGCGCAGCTCGCGCAGGTAGACCTGGAAATTGTCGACGATGCGCGGCAGCACGTTGTCGATGCGCGCGATGTCCGCTTCGCTGGTGAGCTCGAGGCTCACCTTGATCTTCAAGAAATTGCGGGTACGGCCGGCGGTGTTGATGTTCACCAGCATCTCGGGCATTTCGTAGAACACGGCGCCGACGCCGCTGTCCGCGCCGGCGGCGGGCGCGGCTTCGGCGGGCTTCGCATGCTCGGCGGCCGGCGCGGCATGTTCGCCTTCGGCCGGCGCCGCGGCCTGTTCTTCAGGGGCGGCTCCGCCGGAGATCATCGCGAGCAAGGGATCGGCCAGGCCGGTGAAATAAGCCGCGGTCGCGCCGCCGAGGATGAGAAGAATCGGCAGCACGACCATGAGCAACAGCTTCTTTTTGCCGCCGCCGCCGCCACCCTCGAATTCGGGCTCGTCGCCTTCGAAATCCTGTTCTTCCGCCATTGCCTTTAGTCCTTGCGCAAAGCGCACGTTACGGCCCGAGAGAGAGATCGGGCCTTTGCGAGGTTCCGCAAACCTACCGGGCCGGGGTTAACAATATACTTAATAGCGGGCCCTCGCCCCCCGCCCTCGCCGGCACGCGGGGAGAGGGCGCGAAGGTGCAGGCAGTTTTTGCCCCTCAAGGGCGGCAAAAGAGAGTCTTTGCCGGGGCGGAACGCCGCCTCCTGCCGCCGCAAAGCATTGTTTTATCTCGTAAAACAGCTCTGGCACGGCGTATGCATTAGATGGGCCAATCACTCAGCGCAAAAGCGCGGGAAAAGGCCATGGATAATACGACATATATCGCGCTGTCGCGGCAGCAGGCGCTTTGGAACCAGCTTTCGGTGGTCGCCAACAACCTGGCGAACGTGAACACGACCGGCTTCAAGGGCACGGACGTTCTGTTCACGCAGTACATCGAGCGCGTGAAGCAAGACGACCGCACGTTTGAAGACAAGGTGGCGTTCACCCACGACTTCGGTCTGGTGCGCAACCTGGCGCAGGGCGCCTTCAATTACACCGGCAACACCTTCGACCTCGCCATCCAGGGCGAAGGCTATTTCGCGCTGCAGGACCAGAACGGCGGCGTGCGCTACACCCGCGCCGGCAACCTGACCGTCAACGGCGAAGGCCAGCTCGTCACCCAGGACAACCGCCCGGTGCTCGGCACCAACGACGCGCCGATCACCGTGCCGCGCGACGTCGGCGAAATCCTCGTCCAGGGCGACGGTTCGATCATCAATCAGAAGACCGCTGAATCCATCGGCCAGATCAAGATCGTGCGCTTCGACGACGAGCGCCTTTTAAAGCAGGTCGACGGCACCTCCTTCGTCACGGTTCCCGGCCAGCAGGAAATCGTGATGCAGAACCCGAAGCTGGCGCAGGGCGTCCTGGAAGATTCGAACGTGAACGGCATCAGCGAAATGACCCGTCTGATCGCCCTCAACCGCACCTACCAGGACGTCACGAGAATGGTGGAACAAGAGCACGAGCGGAAACGCAAAGCGTCCGACCTCTTCGCCCGCCAGACGACCGCTTAAGCCCCTCGCCCCGACCCTCGCCCGCACGCGGAAGAGGGGGAAGAGGGAAAGAACAAGGAACAACGGCCATGAGTATCCGAGCTCTCAGTATCGCCGCGACCGGTATGCTTGCACAGCAGACCAACGTGGAAGTCATCTCGAACAACATCGCCAACATGAACACGACGGCGTACACGCGCCGCCGCGCGGAGTTCAACGACCTGTTGTACCAGGATCTGCGCCGTGTCGGTTCGACCTCCTCGGACGCGGGGACCATCGTGCCCGCCGGCGTGCAGCTCGGCCTCGGCGTGAAGACCGCCGCCGTGTACCGCATCTCGGAGCAGGGCTCGCTGCTCTCGACCGACAACAGCCTCGACATCGCCATCCAGGGCAAGGGCTACTTCCAGGTTCAATTGCCGGACGGCACGCAGGCTTACACGCGCGACGGTTCGTTCCAGCTTTCGCCCACGGGCGAAGTTGTCACGCACAACGGCTTCCTGGTGACGGGCCTCGGGGCGATCCCGGTCGACGCCACCTCGATCTCGATCAATCCGCAAGGCCAGATGTTCTACACCCAGGACGGCGTGGTCGCGCCGGCCCAGGCGGGTCAGCTGCAATTGGCCACGTTCGCGAACGACGCCGGTCTCGAAGCCACCGGCGACAACCTCTACCGCGAAACGCCGGCCTCGGGCCAGGCGACCGCCGGCCTGCCGGGAGCTCCCGGATTTGGCACGATCCTGCAAGGCTTCCTCGAAACCTCGAACGTCAACGTCGTCTCGGAAATCACCGACCTCATCAGCGCCCAGCGCGCTTATGAAATGAACTCGAAGGTGATCAAGACCGCCGACGAAATGGCCTCGACCATCAATCAGATCTCGTAATCCGGACTTTTAGGACGTTCGCCATGGGTAAGTTGGTTCGTATGAATAAGAGCTTCGCACTGTCGCTCGCCGTCATGCTTGCTGCCTCCCCCCTCGCAGCAGCCACAACCGTCGATGGGAAAACGGGCGGCAGTGCGAACACCCTCGATGAGGGCCTGCGCCTCAACACGGCGATCACCGTGCAGGGCGACGCGGTCACCCTCGGCGACGTGTTCCAAGGCTATCTCTCGCGCCCCGAGAAAGTCGTCGCCCAGGCGCCGAAGCCGGGCCAGCGCATGACCCTTTCGGCCGAATGGCTGGAAGACACCGCGCGCACCTACGGCCTCGACTGGCGTCCGGTCAACACCTTCGACCGCGCGGTTGTGTATCAGCCGGGCCGGACGGTGAACGGCGCGGACATCATGGCGCAGGTGAAAGCCGCGCTGATCGCGAACGGCATGCCGGAAAACTACGGCGTGACCAACGCGACCACGATCGCGCCCGTCACCGTGGCGATGAAAGCCTCGACCGAAGCCGACGTGCGTGAAGCGGTGTACAACGAAACCAACCGCACGTTCTCGGCCCTCGTGCAGATCCCGCGCAACGACCCGCATGCGATTTTCATCCAGCTGCGCGGCGCCGCGTTCCCGACGGTTCAGCTGCCCGTCCTGAAGGCGGCCGCCGGCAAGAACACCGCCATCACGGCGGATATGATCGACATCATCGACGTCGCCGAAGACCAGGTGCGCCCGGCGACCCTGACCGATCCCAACCAGCTGATCGGCAAGACGCCGAAGATGTTCCTCAAAGCCGGTCAGCCGATCCGCGAGAACGACGTGACGCAGATCACCATGGTCGACGTGCCGGTGCTGGTCACCGCGGCCGACCGCGACACCCGCATCACCAAGGCCGACGTGAAGGTCGTATCGATGAACGCCGCCAGCCTGCCGGCCGACGCCGTCACCGACGCCGCCTTCCTGGTGGGCAAGACCCCGCGCCGCAACCTGGTGGCCGGAACGCCGGTCCGCCGCGCCGATGTCGCCGTCGTCAAGCAGATCGAAGTGCCGGTGCTGGCGCGCGATGTCGCCCGCGGCACCGAACTGACCGCCGACGACATTACCTTTGTCATGATGAACGAAGGCGAAGTGGTGGGCGACGTCGTGACCGACGAAGCCGGCATCGTGGGCCAGACCGCCCGCCTGATGCTGCGCGCCGGCCAGCCGCTTCGCAAATTCTCGATGACCAAACCCATTGCCGTCGAACGCAATCAGATGGTGACCGTGATGTGGACCGTGAAGTCGATGAACCTGACCGCCCAGGCCAAGACGATGGAGCGCGGCGCGGTGGGTGAAGTGATCCGCGTGACCAACACCAAGAGCAACCAGACCGTTCTTGCGGAAATCATCGACAGCCGCACGGTGCGCGTCGCCGCGCCCGACCAGACGTCCTCGCGCTAATTAAGTTGAAGGAAACGGCCATGACCAAGACAACCCTTTTCCGCCTCGCGGCCTGCCTGCTCACGGCAAGCATGTTATCGGCTTGCGGCACGGCCGAGCGCCTGTCGCGCATCGGCGCGAACCCGGCGATGTCTCCGGTCACGAGCCCGACCCAGCATGAAGACTACCGCCCCGTCAGCATGCCGATGCCCACCCCGCTGATCCTCGAGCCCGCCGCGAATTCGCTGTGGCGTCCGGGCGCGCGCGCCTTCTTCAAGGACCAGCGCGCCAAGCAGGTCGGCGACGTGCTGACCGTGGTGGTGAACATCCAGAACGAACGCGCGCAGCTGCAGCAGCAGACCAGCCGCACCCGCGATAATACGGAAGGCGTCAGCACCCCGAACGTGTTCGGCATCGGCGCCCTGCAGACCGACCCGGGCTTGGATGCCACCAGCAACTCCAACTCGACGGGCACGGGTTCGATCCAGCGCTCGGAAAGCATCAACCTGCGCCTCGCCGCCACCATTCTCCAGGTTCTGCCGAACGGCAACCTCGCCCTCGCGGGCCGTCAGGAAGTGCGCGTGAACGGCGAGCTGCGCGAACTTCTGGTGGCCGGCGTCATCCGCCCCGAAGACATCCGGTCCGACAACACCATTTCCTGGGACAAGATCGCCGAAGCCCGCGTCTCTTACGGCGGCCGCGGCATCGTCACCGACGTGCAGTCGCCGCGTTGGGGCCAGCAACTCTTCGACGTCCTGTTCCCCTATTAGTTTGCGGAAGGAAGCGCCGGCGGCTTAGCGGGAATCACCCCCCGCACGTCCGCCGGCCTTCCGGCCGCGCCTTCTGTCTCGCCGTTCATATCCATGGCCGGCGCAGAAGCAAACTCCGGGCTGGTGGAGATCTTCCACCAGCCCTTATTTTTTCTGCGCGCGGACGATGAGCGCGGGAGCAGGCGCGTTTGCCGCCGGGTTTCGGGTGAAAATAACGCCGGCGCCCGTCAATTTTTTCGTTAACGAGAGATAAACGGCGGAACCGGGGTTTATTGAAAGCGCCTCAAAACCAGCCCGGGGAATCCTTGAAGAGTCTGAGGGTTAACGGGGCGCGGTGGGGGCGGTTTCGGGGGTTTTTGCACCGGAAGTCGATGAAATTTGGCCGCGAAA
This sequence comes from Rhodospirillaceae bacterium, assembly GCA_041919675.1. Lineage (GTDB taxonomy): Bacteria > Pseudomonadota > Alphaproteobacteria > Rhodospirillales > Rhodospirillaceae > SHVO01. Next base: position 46,236 of record JAYRTJ010000006.1, read on the forward strand.
AATGGCCCCGAGACCAATGGTTAAAACCGTTTGTTAACCATTCGGGCCCATATCTCGTGAGCGTAGAAAGTAGCGTGTTTCCACTCGATGCCTCGACACCACGGTATGACTTAGCAAAGGGGATAAACGGATGAACATGATGAGCACCGCCACGGCGAACCTCACCGTATTTGAGGAAGACGCCCTCGCTTTGACCCAGGCTGCGCTGGAAATCAGCCGCGCCTATGAATCCAAGGACGAACGCCGCCTCGCCGCCGCGCTCGACCGCAATCTGAAACTGTGGGTCGGTATCCGCACCCTGGTTTCCTCGGCGGAAAATCCGCTGCCCATGCAGATCAAGGACAACCTGATCCGCCTCTCCAGCTTCGTTGCCCAGAAGACCTTCGAAATGCAGAACGGTGCGAACGCGAAGACCATCGAGTCGCTCGCGAACACCAACCTGCAGATCTCCGAAGGTCTGCTGGACAAGCGCAGCGCTCACTAAGCGCCCGCTTCTTAGCAGTCATACCGCTGGCGAAACGCCGCTCCGAAAGGGGCGGCGTTTTTGCATTCGATGCGATTCTTTATCCCGCGCGCGAGGCGCGCGGGTGGCCGCTGGCGAAACGCCGCTCCGAAAGGGGCGGCGTTTTTGCATTCGATGCGATTCTTTATCCCGCGCGCGAGGCGCGCGGGTGGCCGCTGGCGAAACGCCGCTCCGAAAGGGGCGGCGTTTTTGCGTTCGCTGCGATTCTTTATCCCGCGCGCGAGGCGCGCGGGTGGCCGCTGGCGAAACGCCGATCCGAAAGGAGCGGCGTTTTTGCGTTCGCTGCGATTCTTTATCCCGCGCGCGAGGCGCGCGGGTGGCCGCTGGCGAAACGCCGCTCCGAAAGGGGCGGCGTTTTTGCGTTCATGCTATACACCGTTCCATGACCTTCACACCCGCCGATCCGGATTACCGCGCGCGTTTCGCGCAGAGCTTCGCCCGCCAGACGGCGATGCAGACTCTCGGCATCACGGCCGCGGAGATCGCGCCCGGCAAGATCACGCTTGTCATGCCGTTCTCGGAGCGTCTCAGCCAGCAGCACGGCTTCATCCATGCGGGCGTGATCACCACGGGCCTGGACAGCGCCTGCGGTTACGCGGCCATGTCGCTGATGCCGGCGGACGCGGCGGTGCTGAGCGTGGAGTTCAAAGTCAATCTGCTGGCCCCGGCGCACGGCGATTCGTTTGTGTTCAGAGGCGAGGTGCTTAAACCGGGGCGCACGATCACGGTTTGCGAAGGCAAGGCTTATGCAATTACAAACGGCCGGGAAAAGCTGATCGCCGCCATGACGGCCACGATGATGGCCATCGTGGGCCGCGAGAGCATACAGGGGTAAGCCCCAGCCTCACAAAAAAGCCGCCTCCTCTCGCCATGAGGACAGGGCTGGATAGGGACTGCGTCTACTTCTCGACCGCCAGATCGCGCTTCGACCAATCTTCGAACGAACCGTCGTAGAGCACGGCGTCGTACCCCAGCGTACGCGCGGCGAAGACGATGCCGGACGCCTGCTGGCCGATGTGGCAATAGACGATCAGCTTATCGCCTTTCTTGACGCCGGCTTTCTCGAAAGCGGCCTGAAGCGCGGCGGCGGACGAGATCTTCGACGTCTCGTCGGTGAGCGCGGTGATGGGCACGTTCTTCGCGCCGGCAATATGACCTGTCTTGTGCGGGGCTTCCTTCGAGCCGCCGGTTTGCGTGCCGTCGTAGAACGCCGGAATGCGCGCGTCGATGACGGCGTAACCCGGCGCCTTCACGTGATCCTGCACAAACTTCGCATCGACGACGGCGTCCTTTTTCATCTTCAGCGGCGAGAGCGAGCCGATGTGATCGGCCGGCGTTTCGGCGGTCAGCGGGCGGCCTTCGCGCTCCCAAGCGGCCATGCCGCCGTCCAGCAACGATGTCTGCGCGCCGAGGCCGGCGGCGTCGAGGGTGAAGACGACGCGGGTGGCCTGCTGCGGCGCTTCGGCATAGTAGACGATGATTCGCGAGCGGTCGCCGATGCCGAAGCCGGCGAGCCGCAGGCGCAACGCCTGCTCGGACAGCATTTCGAGCGTGCCGGCGTCGGACGACATCGAGATGTCGGCGAGCCGCACCAGGCGCGCGCCCGGAATGTGCCGCGCGTAGCTGTCGGGCGAACCCACATGCAGGATGACGAGATTGGGGTTGTCCGCCTGTTCGGCGAGCCAGGCGGTGGAGACCAGCATGGCGTCACGCGGCGCCGGCGCCGCGGCGGCGGTGAGCACAAGGAGCGCAAGCGCGGCGACGGCGGCGCGGAGTGTCATAAGAGGTCCCTCCCCGGGAAAGATGTGGCGGCTACCCTAGCCCGGGATTTGTAACCGGGAAAGCGCGCGACATGCGCGACAACGCGCCAAACCGGTAAAATGCGCGTGGCATCAATGATGTGCACGGCGATGTTGCGCGCGACATTCACGCGACATCACGCGACATTGTGGCGGCGTCTTGTGATGAGGCGGCGGCGACCTCCCATTTCTTGGGGCCGTCGACGCCGGAACGCTTGGCGCGGACCGCCCCGTGGCGTTGAAGCTGGGCCATGAGAAGGCGCGCGGTTTGGGCATTGCGGACCGAGGGCGGGCCGGCGCGGTAGATATCGCGCAGCTCGACCACCTGCCCGGCGCGGGTGCGCTGGAGCCATGCGAGCAGGAGATCGGCTTCTTCCAGTTCGCGTGTGACGGCCGTAAAGTCGGCAATATGCAGGGCTTCGGCCGCGTAGTAACGCGCGAGCGTCATGCCGGCGGTCATATGCGACGCACTCAGCTCGCTCAGGCCGGGATCTTCAAAAAACGCGGTCACAGCGGCGAGTCGCGCCGCATGTTCGGGCAAGCCGCCCGCGAGCGCACGCACGCTCGACAACCGCGCGCCATCGGCCATTTCAGCTTCGATCTCCCGCGCGAAGGCGAACCAAGCCTGAGCGGCGTCACGCGACAACGCCAGCACACGGCGGGTGTTCGGCTCCTCGCGCATGACATGTTCGACCAGACGCTGCGCATAAGCGGTGAGCGCGGGGTCAGGCGTTTCATGGCCTCCCTCGTCCGCCGCCCAAGTCCGCGCACCAATAAGCGAGGCGGGATAAACCGCGAGCAGACGCCCGAACAGATCATGGCGCGCGAGGCCGGGATCGGCCAGAAAAGCCCGCGCATCCCTGGGCGTCGCGACGACATGGGCGGAAAGACGGGCGTCTGCGTTCGCGCCATTCCACAAGGCGCACAAGCCGAGCGCATCCAGACGCTTGCGCTCCGGCCCATGACCGACAAGCGCGGTGCAATCCTCCGCCACAAGCAAGGCGCGCGGCGACATATCCACCCAGGCGAAGCTTCTGGCCACGGCGCCTTCGCGCAGGAAGTGGGGTTTCAGCCGCGGCAGGCTGCGCCCCTCCTTCTCCATGGCCGCGCGGTAGAGATCGTAAACGGGGTCTGTGACCGTGCGCGCTTCGAGGGCGCGCAGCGGCGCCAACGAAAGAGCTGTGGCCGCGCCGGCATGCTCGCCGCTTTCGGCGATGGTGAGGAAGAACGCCGAGACCGGGCGGATTTCGCCGGTGGGCAGGCGGAGATCGATGTGGCGCTGCGCGATGAGCGCGGCGACGGAGAGGACCGCGTGGGCGGCGAGCGCGGACGGGGTTTGGGTGCGGACGGCGATGGCGGAGGCCGCGGCGGTGAGGGTGGGGCCGAGGGACACGAGCGGGAAGTCGCAAGCGAGGGAACGCGGATGGAACAGAGAGGCCGCCCGCGCTTGCGATGATGAAGGTTCAGCGATGGGTTCCAGTTGCGCCATGGGGTCACCTTGTAGTTGTTTCAGGGAAAAATAAACATACCAGGGACTTTTTGTCAATAAAATAGTGAGTCCACGGCTGGGCCCGGATTATAATGTTCTTGTTTTGTTCTAAATATCGGCATAAGTTCCTGTTCCCTCACAAAATGGGGCTGATGCAGGAGGCGAAGATGGCGTCTTACGTTGGAAGCGCGGGAGACTGGGTCCGTCAGGTCGTGGAACGCTCGCAGGCGCAGCCGATGAGCACGGAGGAGGTCTGGAAAAGCCTCGAGCGCTATGTGGGCGCCGGCGACAAGGCGCTGATCCGCCTTCAGGCCGTTTTGGAATATATCGACGCGGAGCTGGTGGACCGGCGCGGCGGCGTGGTGATGCGCGATCTGTGGAACACGGTGGCGGATTATCAGGAACGCGTGCAGGAAGCCGCCGCCGCGGCCTAAGGGGACGGCGCATAACGACTTCTAAAACAACAAACGACCCCTAAAACATCAAACGACCCCTAAAACATCAAACGACCCCTCCCTCGCCCTCCCCTTTCAGGGGAGGGAAAAATTAAACGGAGCCGCCCTCGCTTGATCCTTTTTTTCCCTCGCCCTCCCCTTTCAGGGGAGGGAAAAATTAAACGGGGCCGCTGTCGCTTGATCCTTTTTTTCTCTCCTCTTTCAGGGGAGGAGAAAAATTGAATGGAGCGCCGAAGTAGCGGACGGCAACCGGGGCGAAATCATGAAGCCGATGCACGCGCGCAACACGTTCAAAGGGGGCGCTTTTCCGGAACAATGAAACGAGTCGGCTTATTTTACGTGTGCGTGCGACACGACGAGCCGCGGATCAAGCGGCCGCCATTTGGAAGAAACAGGAAAGGGTATGTCATGCGTAACGCAGCTTTGATGACCGTCGGTCTCGTGACCGCGCTGGGCGCGGCGTTCGCCATGCCGGCGCTGTCGGACGGCCCGGCCAGCAGTTCGGCCTACAATCTGCATGACGACGATCATGCCGAATATGTGCAACGACAGACCGATGCCTACGCCACGGCCCAAAATACAGTCATGACCGCCGCGGAGGAAAGCATCGACGTGCAGGCGCGCCGCCTGCCGAACGGCGCTCCGGTCGCGGTGCGCGGCATGGTCACCACGGTTTCCGGGAAATCGATGGTGATTGAACGCGCCGGCACGCGCATCCACGCCCGCCTGCCGGGCCTGGTGAGCGACGAGATCCAGCGCGGTGACGATGTGACCGTCTTCGGCCGCGTCTCTACCCGCGGGGACGACCTCGCCGTGCGGTCGGAAGCCGTGCTGCTGATGACCGGCATGGACCGCGGCCACTTGTTCCTGTCGCCGTCCAAGCTGGACTCGGTGAACAAACTGAACGCCTCGGTCAGCCGCGGGCAGGCCCGCAACGCCCTTGATTACTATCGGTACAACTTCACGCCGCTCTAAGGAGGGTGAAGTTGACGAAGAACCGCCGCCCCGGGAACGGGCGGCGGTTTTTGTTGGCGTTCCCCGCGAAAAATACAGGAAATAAGTTTTCGCTCTACTTCTGCTTCTTCGCGGGGAGCGTGTAGGCGTAGATCACGGCGGTGCCGATCTTTTCGGTTTTCTCCGGCTCCCAGCCGGGCACCGCGAAATCGTGGCAAACGATGCGGGTGCCGGGCTTCAGGACGCCAAGGGTCGGCTCCAGCTTCTGCAGCATCTCGGGCAGCAGATAGATCGTCACGACGCTGGCTTCGGAGAAGTCGAAGCGGAAGACATCTTTTTCGACAAAGGACGTGCGGCCGGCGACGCCGGCGCTTTTCGCATTCGCGTTGGCTTCCTTGTTGCGCACCGGATCGATGTCCACGCCCACACCCTTGGCGGCGCCAAAATCGCGCACGGCCGAGATCACAAGCCGGCCGTCCCCCGAACCCAGGTCGTAAACGATGTCGTTCGCGCCCACCTTCGCGGCCGTCAGCATCGCATCGACGATCGGCTGCGGCGTCGGCACGTAAGGGGCGTCGAGCGGAACCCCCGTATCCCCGACAAAGCGCGGGCTGCTCGCGGCCGAACCCGGCGCAGCGGTGAAAAGAAGACCGGCCGCAACGACGCCGGCGAGCACACGCGTGAAACTCATCGTCAACAACTCCCACAGATTGGAGGCGAACTTTGACACGTCTTTCACGTTCAGTTCAAATTATACAGGCCTGTCAGAGACTTATCCGGGGATAAGTTCGCACGCACAAGCCTTTGGAATATTGGAACAAATTTTCTTTCGCTGCGTTTTCCGTCCGTTGCAAGGTGGGCGGGGAAAAGGGTGTCATGTACGCGATCTATTTCAACGACAGCGCCGGTGGGCGCTCTTTTATTGCCGCGGTCGACGACAAGCACTCGGCCATGTCCATGGCTAAACTGTTGTCGCGCCAGGATCCAAGAGACGTGGTGGTGGTCGAGAACCGCGTGATCGGGGATACCGTCTTGCTTGCTGTGTTCCGCCGCGGCGCACGTCAAGCCGATGAGCAGGACAGCGACCTCGCGCCCGAACGGACGCCTTCCGCGACGGACGCGTCCGGCGAGCATGCCTGACCGGGCGCGGCTGCGATGCCCGGGGCGCGCTGAAACAGCGCAAAAATATCGGAATTAAGTTTCGCTCCAGTTCGTTCATCGGAGCGGTGGGTCTGCGCTTTTTAGTCGGAGCGGTGGGTCCGCACTTTTTAGTCGGAGCGGTGGGTCCGCTCCATACGCTCGTGGCGTTCCTGGGCTTCGATGGACAGGGTCGCGATCGGGCGCGCTTCAAGGCGCTTCAGGCTGATCGGGTCGCCGGTCTCTTCACAATATCCATACGTGCCTTCTTCGATGCGCTTCAGCGCCGCGTCGATCTTGGAGATGAGCTTGCGGGCGCGGTCGCGCGTGCGCAGCTCGAGAGAACGTTCCATCTCCGTCGAGGCGCGGTCGGCGAGATCGGGCTCCTGCGCGCCGCCTTCCTGCTGCAGCGTTTCGAGAGTCTCTTCAGACTCCTTCAGGAGCTCACCACGCCAGTTCAGAAGCTTGCGGCGGAAATATTCCTGCTGCTTCGCATTCATGAACGGTTCTTTTTCGGTGGGCCGATAGTCCGGCGGAACCGTGAGGGTCATCGGAAGAGATCTCCGTTGCGAATGGCGCGGGAATATATGGGGACGCCCCACCTGTCCGCAAGGTGGCGTATATCTATGATTTAAAACGATTTTTAAGAAATAAAGTGGCTTGAGTTACACGGAGCGAGCGCGGAATAGGGGTCACACACCCCTTCGCGCACCCATCATGAGAATATCAAAGGTCTTCAGGCGAATGGGTCTCCGAGCTCAATTCCGCGGGCAACCTGGGCGCGCGCGTTCAGATCCGGCGGCTGAGCTTGGCGATTTCGACTTCGGCGCGGAGTTCGATTTCGTCGAGCAGGCGCGAAATCACCGCGTCGGCGCCGCGTTCGCGCTTTTCACGCACCATGCGGGCGAGATCGCCCAGACGATCCTTGGGCACCGTGCCCAAAAGCAGGCCGCGGCGGATTTCCTCGAGACGGTCGAGAAGCTCGGCCCCGCGCTGCGCGCGGCGCTTGCGTTCCTGATAGTCCGGCCCCGCGCCCTCGGCGCCCACGGATTGCGCGGCGAGGATGCCGCCGACGTTCACGACGCCCGACACGCCCTCGGCGCTGTCCGGGCCGGACGTCTCGTCCGCCCCGCCGAGCTTGTCGAGCTCGGCCGAGAACGCACCCGCCTTACCCGCCGGCCCCGCCTTGCGGGCCGCGCCGGGTCCCCGGACGGAGGTTGTGGATTTAGGACCTTCGACCTTCACAGAAGGCGGCCTTTCGTAACAGTCGCTAAGGCGTTGGGAGGCCTTCATTTTGGCCGCCCTGCCCTGGTCCCCTAATGTCGCCTACGGGACCGTCTTATTCAACCGGGTAAGAATTGCCGGGCCAGATGGGCCGGAAGTGCCTCCAATCGCTCTCCCGCCCCGTTTACCCCTCATAAATCATCATAAAATCAATAGCTTAGAAGAAAACAAAAGCTGGCACGCTTTTCGCATCCAAACCGTCGGGAAAGTACGTGTGCGCCCCGGACACTCACCGGACATTCACCGGACACTCATGGGACCGCACCGAAGAAGACGAGGATGAAATGACTGCTGTACGCCGCCTGGTCATGACTGGTTCTGGAACCGCGCCGCCTTCGCGCGGGCTCCGCCCGCGCTCCGGCGTGCTGAACCGCCTTTGGATGATCGGCATCCATGTGTTCATGTTCGCCCTGCTCCTGACGGCGAGCTCGGCGCATGCGGCCTCGCGCGTGAAAGACATCGCCGGCTTCGAAGGCGTACGCGAGAACGTGCTGGTCGGCTACGGCCTGGTGTTCGGCCTGCAAGGCACCGGCGACGACCTGAAGAAGATCGGCGCCACCAAGCAGTCGCTGCTCGGCATGCTCGAGCGTCTCGGCATCAACAGCCGCGACGACCGCTTGGAAACGGCGAACGTCGCGGCGGTGATGGTGACGGCCACACTGCCGGCGTTCGCGCGCCAGGGCGGCAAGGTCGACGTGACCATCAGCTCCATCGGCGACGCGGACAGCCTGCAGGGCGGGAGCCTCGCGGTCACCCCGCTGCTCGGCGCCGACGGCGAAGTGTATGCGCTGGCGCAAGGCAACGTGCAGGTCGGCGGCTTCACCGCGCAGGGCGCGGCGGCCACCGTGACCCGCGGTGTCCCCACGTCGGGCCGCATCCCCAACGGCGCCACCGTGGAACGTGAAGTGAATTTCGCGCTGACCGGCATGAAGGCCGTGAAGATCGCGCTGCATAACCCCGACCTGACCACCGCGCGCCGCATCTCGGACGCGATCAACGCCTACCTCGGCACCACCGCGTCGGCCGCGATGGATCCCGGTACGGTGCAAGTCGTGCAGCCGGAAGGCTACACCGGCACCATGGTCGAACTGATGACGGCCGTTGAACAGCTGCGCGTCGAGCCGGACCAGCCGGCGCGCGTGGTGATCGATGAAAATACCGGCGTGATCGTCATCGGCGACGACGTGCGCATCTCCACGGTTGCGATCGCGCAGGGCAATCTCACCATCCGCGTCACCGAAACGCCGCAGGTTTCGCAGCCGGCGCCGTTCTCCGAAACCGGGGAAACGGTGGTCGTCCCCCGCACCGATATCGAGGTGGACGACGACAGCGATCGCCGTTTGGCCGTCGTGAACGCGGGCGTGTCGCTCCAGGAACTGGTGAACGGCCTCAATGCCCTCGGCGTCGGCCCGCGCGACATGATCTCGATCCTGCAGGCCGTCAAGGCCGCGGGCGCGATGCAGGCCGAAATCGAAGTGATGTAAGCGAGAAGATTTTAGGACAACGGATATGGACGCCGCCGCTTCGCTTCTCGACAACGCCAGAGACGCTTACGCCACGGGCCTGTCGGCCCAAGTGGCGAAGAAGACCGGCGGCAGCGCGCCGAGCGCGGCGTTGCCGGGCATGAAATTGTCCGCCGCCGACGAAAAGAAGGCGCGTCAGGCCGGCAAGGACTTCGAGGCTTTTTTCATCGGCCAGATGATGGAGCACATGATGGCGGGTATCGAAACGGATCCGACGTTCGGCGGCGGCCCCGGCGAGGACATGTGGCGCTCGATGCTGAACCAGGAATACGGCAAGGAACTGGCGAAGTCCGGCAAGCTGGGCATCGCCGACCATGTGATGCGCGGGATGCTGCTGGCGCAGGAACAGCGCGATCAGGGCACGACCCAGGTCCGCCTCTCCAAGACCGGACAGACCGGTGAAGAGCTGCAGACCGCAGCGCAGCCCGTCGTCAGCCAGATCCGCCGGTAGTCAGTACGTAAAGAGTATCGCTCATGAATATGGTCCGCCGAGATCTACCAAACCAAGCCCAGCGCACAACGACGCCGGCCACGCCCGCGCGTCCAGGGGCGCCGGCGGGTCAGCGTCCCTTGAACATGCCGCAGCGTCCCGGCGCGGCGCCGCAGCCGCAAGCCGCGGCCGCGAGCCCGGCCCCGACCGGCGGCCGTCTCCTTCCGCCGTCCGCCAAAGCCGACGAGATGATGATGGTGATGCGCCAATTGACCGAACTCCTGACCAAGGAGAACGCGGCGCTGAAGAAGCACAAAATGGATGAAGTCAAAGCGCTTGCCGAACGGAAAGAACAGCTGGCGCGCCTTTACCAGGGGCACATGAACGCCGTGCACAAGAACAAGAACGTGCTCGCGGCCCTGGAGCCGGCCAAGAAAAACGCCATCGCCCATTCCGCCATGAAGCTCGGCGAGCTGATGCAGCAGAACGCCAGCCTTCTCAAGGCCAACATCGAGTCCATCAACATGTTCTTCAAGTCGGTGACGGAAGCCCTCAAGAACCGCCACGAAGAACGCTCCGCCTCCTACTCGCGCTCGGGATCCCTCGGCCAGTACGCCGTGACCAAGCGCAGCCTGGCGGTCAGCTTCAATCAGACGATGTGAGCTAAGTCATGTCGCTTAATCTCGCACTCACTTCGGCGATCTCGGGCCTGCAAACGGCCCAGGCCGGCCTTGACGTCATCTCGAACAACATCGCGAACGTCCAGACCGAAGGCTATACCCGCAAGCAGTTCCAGCCGCAGTCCATCGTGCTCGCGGGCATGGGCGCGGGCGTCGCGCTGGGCGACATCGTCAACAAGGTCGACCAGAACCTGCTGCGCGACCTGCGCGGCCAGAAGAGCCAGCTCGGCCTCCTGCAGACGCAGAACAGCTATTTTCGCCGCGTCCAGGATACGTTCGGGACGACGCAGTCCAACAGCTCGATCTCGAATCAGCTGAACAAGATGCAGCAGGATTTCACCACGCTCACGGCCTCGCCGGAGACGGTGAGCCAGCAGCTCGCGGCCGTGCAGGCCGGCGTGTCGACGGCCCGCAATCTCGCGGACATGAGCAAGACCGTCCAGACCCTGCGCATGAACGCCGACGTGGAGATCGAGCAGTCGGTCCAGAACATCAATTCGCAGCTGACCAACATCGCGTTCCTGAACGATCAGATCGCCTTCAACGCGGCCACCAACCGCCAGACCGAAGACCTGGAAGACAAGCGCGACGTCGCGCTGAACAAACTGGCCGAACAGATCGACATTCGCTACTTCAAGAATGCCAACGGTTCGCTCACGGTGTTCACCAGCGACGGCACGACCCTTGTCGATTCCTCGCCGGTGCCGATGTCGCACGCGGCCCTGACGCAGGTCGGCCCGTCGACGAGCTACGCCGGCGGCGACTTCAACGGCATCTTCGCCGGGGTGCGCGACATCACCGGCTCGATCCGCGGCGGCAAGCTGAAAGGCTTGATCGAGATGCGCGACAACACCCTGCCCGACATGCAGGCGCAACTCGACGAACTCGCCCGCGCCCTCAAGGAGCAGGTGAACCAGGTGCACAACCGCGGCACCTCGTATCCCAACATCGTCAACAACCTCACCGGCAGCCGCAAGTTCACTGCGCCGTCGGAGCAGGCCGTCACCTTCTCGGGCGCCGAGCCCGTGATCATGCTGTACAACCAGCAGGGCGAAGAAATCGCCTCGTCCCGCCTGTTCGACACCAGCGGCATCAACTTCACGAACGGCTCCTCGCTGGATGCCCTTGCCACGGACATGCAGAACTGGATCCAGGCGCAGGATCCGCAGCTCGTCAATGCGACGGTGCAGTTCACCGCCGACGGCCAGATGTCGATCAATCTCGGCACGGACGTGGTCGGCATCGCCTTCCGCGACGAAGAGTCGGCCATCAAGGGATCCAGCCAGAAGGACGTGACCGCGCAGGTCGATCTGGACGCCGACGGCACCTACGACAAGACCTACAAGGGCTTCTCGAACCTGTTCGGCCTGAACGACTATTTCGCGACGACGCCCAACCTCTCGCAGTGGGATACGGGCTTCAAGCCCGCCAATTATTCGCTGAATATCCCCGCGGCGACGACCTTGAAGTTCGCCGACGCCACCAGCATGGCGAGCGGCACCAACCAGATTTCGTCGATCACGATCAATCCGGCGGACTCGCTGGAAGTGATCCGCGACAAGATCAATTCGGACCCACTGCTGCAAAACCGGATCAGCGCCGACGTCATTCCGGAAGGTTCGGGCAAACGCCTGCGCATCCAGCATGAACAGGGCGAAGACCTGATCATCACGGAAGCCGGCGGCACCACGGGCATGGACTCGCTCGGCCTCAATTGGACCGCGACCGGGTACTCGCAGAACCTGAAGGTCAGCCAGACCCTGGTGGACGACAGTTCGCGCATTGCACGCGGCGACATTCAGCTCGACCCCTTGACGGGCGAGTACCTGCTGGCGAACGGCGACAACACCGTCATCGCCCAACTCGCGGCGGTCATGACCGGCCCCGGTTCGTTCCTGCCGGCCGGTTCACTGTCGGGGTCCGGCGTGACCTTCGCGGACTACGGCGCGGCGATCGTCTCGCGCTCCTCGACCCAGGCGGCGTCGGCCGACACGAATTTGAAGCTGCAGGGCGATCTGCACGAAGCGCTCGAAACCAAGCAGTCGGAAGTCTCGGGCGTGAACCTCGACGAAGAAATGTCCCAGCTGATGGTCTACCAGCAAACCTACGCCGCCTCGGCAAAGGTGATCTCGACGACCCAGCAGCTGCTGGATATCTTGAATGACCTGATCCGCTAGGGATTCAACGAGCCAAGATGATGTCCAAGACTTTTGATTTTGCGCGCGCTCTTGTCGGAAAACCGGAAGACCACTTTTCCGGATCGCGCGCCTTGAACGATCTGATCCGGTAACGGATGAGATAGGAGTAGAGCCATGGTCACGCGTATTTCAACGTCGGTCTCGAACCAGGTCCTGGTCAACCGCATGCTGGAGCAGCAGCAGCGGGTGAACAACGAACAGCAGCAGCTGTCGACCGGCTTCAAGTCGCAGGACTACATCGGCATCGCGCAGGACAGCTTCCGCCTCCTGAATATCGAAAACGAGCGCGCGCGCCTTTCGCGTTACATGGCCAACAACGACCTCTTGGCGACCACCCTCAAGGCTCAAGCGACCTCGGCCACGGGCGTCGACGACACGGCCCGCATGATCCGCAGCGAACTGATCCAGTTCGCCAGCCGCGACCTGACGGCGCAGAACCCCGAGACCCAGACGGCGGTGCAGGATCTGCAGCAGAAGGTGTTCTCGGCCTTCAGCCAGGTGCAGTACTTCCTCACCCAGAAGATCGACGGCAAGTACATTTTCGGCGGCGCCAAAAGCGACACGCCCCCGATCAGCTTCGACTATAAGAGCCTGCGGGAGTTCCAGCAGTTCTACGACGGCATCAACGCCGTCTTTCCGTCCACGCGCGTGGCGAATCTCGTGGACCTGTCGATCGAGAACAAGAACGTGAACTACACGAGCACGACCGTCGCCTCCAACCCGATGACGCTGGTGACCGGCTCGGCGAACGATTTCATCACGTCCACCATCGACCAGACCGCGACCGGCAACCTCCTGTTCTCCAACGTGGGGTCCAACGGCAAGATCACCGCGACCACGCCGGGTTCTTTCCGCGCCCTCCAGGTCGGCCAGACCTTCATCCTCGACGGTTCGACCTTGTCGAACAACGGCGTCTACACCATCACCGGGGTGTCGCCCGACGGCATGACCATCACCCTCGACCAGAACGTGACCGCGGGCGCCGAAACCTCGGGCTCGGTGGAGATGGGCCTTACAATTCCCAACGGCACCGCGATGGCGCTTTCGGGCTCCACCAACGGCAACAACGGCGCCTACACCGTGCGTTGGCCGACGAACGCGGAACTGGCGGCGGCGGGTTACGATCCCAACGCCGGCCAAGTCGTCAGCGGCGACATGATCTTCCTGGACAACCAAGTGCCCGTTTCGGGCGTGCCCGAGACCATCAGCCTCAACTCCCGCGCCTTCCTGACAGGCACCAGCCTGTCCACGGAACAGCGCATCAGCGACACGCAATCGCTTTCCTTGGACGTGACCGGCCTCGATCCGGCCTTCGAGAAACTCACCCGCGCGCTCGGCATCATCGCGCAGGGCGACCTGATCAATAACCCGGACCGGGTGCAGCAGGCCCTGGCCATCATCAATGACGCCATTGAACATTCGCCGTTGCAGCCGACGGAAGAAAAGAGCGACCTGCAAGCCGTGCAGGACCGCATCGGCATCAACCAGCGCGCCCTGGAAGACGCAAAAGGCGTGCAGACCTCGTTCCTCGCCTTCCTCGAAGGCCGCCAGAACGAGCTGGAAAAGGCGGACACGACCGAAGTCGCCGTGCGCCTCCAGACGGACAGCCAGGTGCTGCAGATCTCCTACGCTTCGCTCGCGAAGATGCAGGAGCTGACGCTGCTGAATTACCTGCGGTAATCAACGGCCCGCGAGGGCGGCGCAGGCGGAAATTATATCCGATAAATTTCGCTGCTACTCCGCGTGGAGCGGAAAGGCGCCGAACAGGAGGCCGGCGATCAGCAGGACAATGCTGGTCGCCGTCGCCCATTTCAGGGTGAACTTCTGATACTCGCCGAAGTCCACGCCCGCGAGACCGGCCAGGAGCCAGGTCGAGGGCACGAGCGGGCTGAGGAGATGGACCGGTTGGCCGACGAGCGCGGCGCTGGCCATCTGCTGCGCCGACAGGCCGTAGTGCGCGGCGGCCTCGGCCAGGACCGGCAGCATCCCGAAATAGAACGCGTCGTTCGAGATGAAGAAGGTCATCGGGATGCTGACGAGCCCCGTGATGGGCGCGAGATAAGGCCCAAGAGACGGCGGGATCACGGCGAGCAGGCTCTTGGACATCGCCTCGACCATGCCGGTCCCGGAAAGTATGCCGGTGAAAATCCCGGCCGCGAAAATCAGGGAGACGACCGCGAGCACATTGGGCGCGTGCTGCGCGACCCTGGCCTTCAGGACCGCGGGCTGCGGATAGTTCAGCGTGGCGGCGGCCGCGAAGCCGCACATGAACAGGACGGGGAGCGGCAGCACCGCCATGACCAAGAGCACCATGAGCAGCAGCGTCAGCACGGCATTCACATACACCAGGCGCGGCCGGCACATGGCGGGATCGGTGGAGACGCTGAAAGCCGCCTCCTCAAGGAGCGTGTCCGCCGCGCCGGGCAGCGACAGCGCACCGAGCCGCTTGCGCTCCCGGCGCCCCAGATAGATCGCGAGCAGAACCAGCCAGCAAAGCCCCACGGCCATGGCCGGGACGAGCGGGATGAAGACGCCCGAGGAATCGATCCGCAGCGCGGTGGCCGCGCGCGCGGTGGGTCCGCCCCAGGGAATAATGTTCATGATGCCGCTGGCGTTCAGCAGCAGGCAGGCCATGATCATCGGGTTGAGGCCGATGCGCCGGTAGAGCGGCATGAACGCGGCCGCGGTGATCATGTAAGTCGTCGAACCGTCGCCGTCGAGCGAGACCAGCGCGGCGAGCACGGCCGATCCGACCACGACCTTCACCGGATCGTTGCCGACGATTTTCAGCAGCGTCCGCACGATGGGATCGAACAGGCCCGCATCCGTCACGATGCCGAAATACAGGATCGCGAACATCAGCATCACGCCGGTGGACACCATGCGTGCGATGCCGTCGAGCATCATGGGGCCGAGCTGACCGCCGAAGCCGGCAAGAAGGCCGAAGGCGATGGGAACGACGATGAGCGCGACAATGGGCGCCATGCGCTTCGTCATGATCAGGATCATGAACGCCGCGACCATCAGGAAGCCGAGTGCGGACAACATCATCGGGCGCGCCCGTCTACAACAGGCGCCGAGGCGCGGCGCGGCCCTCCCAGCATGGACATCTCCCCCCACCACGACGACCACGACGACCATGGCGGCCATCGTGGAACAAGTTTAGCTTATTCGACCATCGCGCGGTAGGCGCTCTCAAGGTCGCGGGTATAGGTGAGGCCGTCGCAAAGGCGCGACGCGCGCATCTGTTCGCGAAGCGTGGCGCGCAGAGCGGCGAGGGTCTGGGGATCGGAGATCGCCGTATCGACGATTCCCTGGATTTCGTCTTCCTTCGACGCGCACCAGGCCCTCAAGCCCGCGCTTGTCAGAAGGCTGGCGCCGACGCGCGCCGCATGGCCTTTGCCCGCGAGCGAGACGACAGGCACGCCCATCCACAACGCCTCGCAGGTGGTTGTCGTGCCGTTGTAGGGAAAGGTGTCGAGCGCGATGTCGATCTCGCCATAGGCGGCGAGATGCCCTTTGTCGCCGGGCTCCCAGCCGCGCAGATCGAGGCGCGCCGCATCGATGCCGTGCGCGGCGAAGCGGCGCCGCAGCGCGGCGCACGTATCCCCTTCCACGAGCGGCTTGCTCTTGAGCACAAGGCGCGCGCCGGGAACCGCGTTCAGGATGCCGGCCCAGAGGCGCACCGTGTGATCGCCGATCTTGGCGAGCTTGTTGAACGAGCCGAACGTCACGTACCCGCGCGCGCGCAGGGGCAACGGCGAAACCGCAGGCGCGTTTTCGGGCGGCGTGAAACAGTGCAGCGCATGCAGGCGCATGAGCTCCTCCGTCGTGTAAATTTCACTGCCCGGCGGATCCGTGACCGCGTCGCAAAGCCGGTAGTCCATCGCCGAAACACCCGTGGTGGCCGGATATCCCAGCGCGCTGACCTGCACCGGCGCGGCGCGTTTGGCGAAGACCGACAGCCGGTTTCCATTGGTGTGGCCCGAGAGGTCCACCAGCACGTCGATCCCGGTCTCGCGGATCGCGGCGCGCAGGCGTTCGTCGTCCCAGGCCGCGACGTCGTGCCAGTGCGGCGTCATTTTCCTCAGCCTTGCCGTGACGTCGTCGGGCTGAACGACGTCCGAATAGGCATGGACCTCGACCTCGCGCGGATCGTGGTGACGCAGCAGCTCCTCGACGAAGAAACTGACCGAATGGCGCCGGAAATCGGCGGACACGTAACCCAGCTTAAGCGGTTTGCGGGCGGCATGGGGCGCGGGGGGAACCGGGAGATGCAGTTCGTGGCCCCAGGCGCGGTGGTGCGCGCAAATCTTCGCCGGATCGGTTTCGACATAGATATCGAGGTAAAGGCGATTGTCGGCCGCGTGGCGGTTGAGCGGCCCTTGGGCGAGCGCGGCATCGAACGTGCGGCGCGCGTTGTCGATGGCGCCCTGTTCAAGCTGGGCGACCCCGAGATTGATGCGCGCGGCGATGTTGTGCGGGTCGATCTCGAGCGCCTTGGCATGCGCGGCGGCGGCGGCGATGTAGCGCCCCTGCCCCGCGAGCGCCGCGCCGAGATTATTGTGCGTCGCCGAAACCCCGGGCGCGAGCGCGATGGACCTCGCGAACGCCTCGCGCGCCGCGTCGGGGCGTCCGGCATCGTCGTAGAGAAGGCCGAGATTGTTCCACGCGCCCGCTTGATCGGGATGCAAGGCCAGGGACGCGCGGTACGCCGTTTCGGACTCTTCGATCCGTCCGGCACGATGGTGCAAAAGGCCGAGGTTGAAATGAAGCGCGGCGTCGGGCGGCCGCAGCGTACCGGCGTGCGTGAGAGCCGCCAGCGCCTCGTCAAAACGCCCCAATTCGCGCAGCGCCTGGCCGCGCAGAACCTGCGCATCGGCGTCGGCGGCGTTTCCCGCGATCAAACGGTCGGCGAAGATCAGAGCCTCGCCGTGATGGCCGATCTCGAGACACAGCACCGCCGCCAGGTGCAAAGCCTCGCGCGGCGCATCGGCGGCGCGCGCGAGATCGTGCACCGTATGCCAAGCGGCATCCGGCAGGCCTTGATCGTAGTATTTGAGAGCGAGACTGAGGCGAGGATCCATCGCCTCTTATAACCTGAAGAACGCCTCTCCAGGTTACAAGAATGCGGTTTGGATTATTGGGCCGACGGAACGACGGCGCTGGTGGCGGCGACCGCCGGGTTGGCGCCGGCGCGCTTGTCGAGCAGGCTGGCGATCTTCGCCGTATAAACGCGATTGATCTCCGCCTGCTTGGCTTGGTCTTCCAGGGCGGCGGTCATCTGCACGCGGCACTCGTGACGGTCACTGGCCAGCAGCTTCGAAGAGTTGCAAACCCGCGTGTAGTCCGTCGCGGCGACGGCGACGTTCGCGGCGCCGAGGCTCAGCAGGGCGGCAAAAGACAGAACCAGTTTCATGACGCACTCCTAAATCGAAATGGAAAGCTCGTTGGGCGGCTCTCCTTGGAAGACGAGGCGGGAATGTATGGGCCGACATGCGCCGGCGCAAGGATGCATGCTGCATGGCAGCAATGCACGGGAAAATACCTTATATGCTATTGATTTAATTTAATAATATGACCGCTGTCACCGGCGGTTCACACTATAGAGTTTTCACCAGCACGCCCTGGATGGAATCCTCCGGGCGAAGTTCGGGCGGCGACTTCAGCATGTGGGTGGCCGGCCCTTCGCACCAGCGGCGCCACAGCGCGCGGTAGGTCTCTTCCAACGTGCGGGTAAAACCAACCTCATCGCGCAGAGCCGAGCGCTCCATGGCGGGGCGCAGCGTGGACCGGATCTCGGCAAGGCGTCGCGGATTGCGTCCAAAGGCGATGGCGCGGGCGATGTAGTCCTCGGCCGACGACGCCACGAGTTCGTCCGCGATCCCCACCGCCGTCAGGAGACTGAGGCCGACGCGGCCGCGGTGATTGTCGCCCGCGAAGGTCAGCACCGGCACGCCCATGTAGAGCGCTTCGCAGGTGGTGGTCGTTCCGTTGTAAGGGAAAGTGTCGAGCGCGAGATCGACACCGCCGTATTTGCCGAGATGCTCCTGCACCGACGGCACGAACGCGGTCATCTCGATGCGGCCGGCGTCGATGCCGTGGCGGGCGAAATCGGCCAAAACACGCGCGCGCACGCGTTCGTCGCGCATCTGCTTGCACTTGATATAGAAGCGCGAGTCGGGCACCGCTTTCAGGATCGCGGCCCACGCCGCGATGGCCGGTTCGGTCACTTTCGGCAGCACATTGAACGAGGCGAAGGTGACGTAGCCTTTTTCAAGATGAGGCGCCGGCGCCGGAGGCGTCGCCTTGCCGGACGGGCGGTATAAATGGAAACAGTGCGCAAGACGCACGATCTCCTCCGTGCACCATCGCTCGCTGCCCGGCGGATCGGCGCGCCCGTCGGTGATGCGATAATCCATGGCGGGCACGCCGCTGGTCTCCGGGTAACCGAGATACTCGATCTGCACGGGCGCGGGTTTGAGCGCGCAGACCGGCAGCCGGTTGCCCGAGGTATGCCCGCCGAGATTCACCAGGAGATCGATGCCGTCGTCGCGCAGCCTTTGGGCAAAGGCATCGTTGGTGAAACCGGCGCTTTCAACCCAGAGATCGGCGCCTTTGCGCATCCCTTCGGTGATGACGTCGGCGCGCGAGGTATCGGAATAGAGGCAGATCTCGAACTTATTCCGGTCGTGTTTCTCGAGCAGCGCTTCGAAGAAATAGGAAACGGAATGCGCCCGGAAATCCGGGGAGAGGTAGGCAACGCGCAGGCGGCGGTCCGGATCCCTTGTATTCGTATGCGGCCGGTCCAAGGCCGGTTCGTCCGTCGAGAAGCGCCGGGCGAATTCCTTGTGGATCGCGAAGATGTCTTCGTTGGAGAGATCGGGCTCGTACAAGCTGGCGAACGCATAGTTGGAATAGAAGATCGGCGCGGAGCGCGTGTTCACATCCGCCGCATCGCGCATGGCCTTGCGGGCGTCCGTGACGAGATGCTGCTCGAGCAGAAGGACGCCGAGCGTATTCAGCGCCATGGCGTTGGCCGGATCGAGTTCGAGCGCGCGGCGGATTTCGGCCTCGGCCGCGCTGAGCTGTTGATCCTCGAGCAGGGCGACCCCAAGACTATAGCGCGCGAAGCCGTTGTCGGGATGGCGCGCGAGCACCCTTCTGTAGACCTCGGTCGCGAGCGCCCCCTCGCCGCGCATGTAGTGCGCAACGCCGAGATTGATGAGCGCTTCGTCATATTCCGGGTCGTGCGCGACGGCATTGGACAGCGCCGCGACGGCCTCCTGGAAGCGGAACATGCGCAACAGCAGCGCGCCCAGGTTGTTGCTGATGATGGGCGCATCGGGCTTCAGTTCGGCCGCGCGCTGCAGGTGCTTTGCCGCGGTTTGCAGATCGCCGCTCAAGGCATAGGCGAGACCGAGATTGTTGTGGGCTTCCGCATATACGGGAAGCAACGCCACCGCCTGCGCGAGGATTTCAATGGCCTCGTCGAAGCGCTCGGCCTGGCGCAACGTATTGCCGTAGGCGTTCAGAAGCGTGGCGTGTCCGGGATGCTGCGCCACGGCGGCGGCAAGCATCGTGAGGGCTTCATCGAGGCGCCCGGCCTCGCGCAGCGCGGGGCCGAGATTGGCCTTGGCGTCGGCGTAGCCCGGATCGAGAACCAGCGCGTCCTTATACAGCCGCACGGCCTCGTCGTGACGCCCCAGCGCCCCGACGACATTGGCGAGGTTGTTGTAAACGATCGCGTCCTGCGGCGAGAGCTTGAGCGCCTGGCGGTAGCTGGCTTCGGCTTCGTCGAGATTGCCGGTTTCCTTCAAGGCGACACCGCGGTTGAGCCAACTGTCGACGGCCGCGGGTTCGCGTGCGACCGCTTCGGAGAACGCTTGCGCGGCGTCCGCGTATTTGCCTTCCTTGATGAGGGCGAGACCAAGGGCGTGATGCGCGCGGTCCATGCCGCGATGAAACGCCACGGCCATCCTGGCGATGGAGGTCGCCTCGGCGAAACGCGACAGACGGTGCAGAAGGCGCACGCGCTGCAAAAGAAGGTCGATCTGCCCGGGAACGCGGATCAGGGTTTCGTCGATCGCGCGCAAAGCCTCGTCGGCGCGCTGCGCGTCCGCGAGCATGGCGGAGAGATTGACCGCGAACAGCGGCTCGCGCGGGTTCAGCGCGCACGCCCGTTGCAAATGCAAGATCGCGTCCTGGAGGCGGCCCAAGGCATGTTTGGCGAGGCCGGCAAGATTATGCCCGTCGGCGTCCTCGGGATTGCGGGCGACGTAGGTGTCGAGCAGGACTTCCGCGCCGGCGGCATCGCCGGCTTTCAGGAAGTTGAGGCCTTGTTGGAGCAGCGGCGAAAGGACACGCCCTTGAGACGGCTGTGCCATCCGCCAAGCCTATTCGAGACGCTTACGCGCCGGTCGGACGGGCGCCGCCGGCTTGCGCCGCCTGGCCGGCCGTTTCCGCATTGGTGCGCAGGCCCGCCGCGAGGTTGCGGTTGATGTTGATGAGCACATCGAGATCGCCCGCCGAGCTGGACCGCAGCGCCTTGGTGGTCTGCTTGTCGACGAAGATCGACAGCGACATGACGTTCGCCTTGATCTCCGGCGGGAGCTGGTTGTCGGGCTCGGTCAAGTCGGCCTGGATAATGGTCCAGAGCAGATGGTTGAAGCGCAGCGCCTTGGCGAACTCTTCGATGTTGCCGGTCTGCTTCTTAGCGTCTTCAAGCAGAAGCGCGGCCTTTGTAAAGGCCATCGCCTCAACCTCACGCGGGGAGAGGTTGCGTTTCTGCTGTTGCTGATAAACTGCAACTTTATCTTTTGACATTCGCCAAGGCCTCCGCCTCGAACTTTATCAGCTGCCGGCACATTTTGAGGGCCCGGTAGTGGTCGCCCGCAAGGATATGCTGGGACATCTCGACCATCAGGTCCACCGCACGGGCGTCCACCGGTACTAAAATCATTTGTCTCATTAAAACGAAGTAAATGCCATGGTAATCCTTCTCACGTGCAGGGTTAATGTACATGTTGAGGATCGTGACATAGAGCTTCTTGGCGACCGTGTCGGCCTTCTCTTCGGTGATGATGTCCTTCTCGCGCACAACCGGCACGCGGTTCAGGACAACGAATTCCGTCTTCGCCGGACCGTTGGCGATCACGGATGTGCCGATGAGGACTTTTTCGTTGGGCTTCAGCGTCAGTTTTAAGGGCATGGTATTTCTTAGATGGCGGGTTCGACGGCAGTGTCGCGCGGCAATATGAACTTAAACAGCCGCTCCGTGAAGCGCTGAACCGTACCTAAAATCCCCCCTGTTAAACCGAGGCCCTTAGAAGAGACGCAGAATCGCTTCTTCCGACTTCTGCGCGATCGAGAGCGAAATCGTGCCCAGCTGCTGACGGGTCTGCAGCGAGAGCAGGTTCGCGGACTCTTCGTTCATGTCGGCGTTCACGAGTTCGGCGGCGCCGCCCTTCAGCGTATTGATGATGCGCGTCGTAAAATCGGCGCGGATCTGGAGAAGCGCGGAGTTCGTGCCGAGCGCCTGCGCGTTCTGACGCACCGTGACCAGCGCGCTGTCGATGGCGCGCAGCGCCGCGGTGATGCCACGGATCGCGCCCGTGCCCGACTGCCCCCACACATTGGAACTGGGCAGAGACCCCGTCGCGA
>JAYRTJ010000007.1:0-63585 GCA_041919675.1 Rhodospirillaceae bacterium
CCGCGGAGGAGCGGCGGGCGCGCGCGATCCGGCGGAAATGTCATGAAAGTTTCATATTTCCCTCATAATAGTTTCATTTTGAATTTCGCA
This sequence comes from Rhodospirillaceae bacterium, assembly GCA_041919675.1. Classification (GTDB taxonomy): domain Bacteria; phylum Pseudomonadota; class Alphaproteobacteria; order Rhodospirillales; family Rhodospirillaceae; genus SHVO01. The sequence goes on from JAYRTJ010000007.1 coordinate 91, forward strand.
CGCCCGCGCTCATGATTTCCTTGTCGCTGTTCAAAGGGAGATGCCGATGAAAAATCTGGCGCTGTGTTCCGCTCTCGTTGCTTGTTTTGCCGCCGCGCCCGTGATGGCGGGGGCGAGCTCCGAAGCGCAGGTTTACGCCGCCGTTCAGAACAAGGAATGGACGAAGGCCGAAGGTTTGCTGCGCGAAGGACTGAAGCAGACTCCGAACGACGCCCAACAGCTCCTGAACCTGGCCTATGTGCTGCAAAGCGCCGGCCGCAAGGGCGAAGCTTCGGAAATCTACGGCAAGGTCCTGGCGATGGACTCGAACCCGATCGTCACCATGGACTCCGATGAGAAGCTGAAGGCGAAAATCCTGGCGAAGCGCCGCATGACCGCGATGGCGGCCCAGCCGTAAAGCCGCTGAATTTCCGGCTTTATCGGGCGGCGCGCGGAAGCGCCGCGAGCGCCGCAAGAATCTCGGCCTGATGCCAGGCGAGCAGCGCTTCGAGGTTCTCTTGGATCGACGCGCGCGCATCGGCGCTCGGCGCCGCGTCGATCAAACCTTTCCCAGTCATATTCGCAAACGCGCTGAGCTCTTCGAGAGCCTGACGGCGCGCCGAAACGGAAGACATCCGGCCGGCGGCGTCGAAGCGCGCGGTGAGCATGGTGTCGAGTTGACGCATCAGCATGGTCGTTTCGGCGTCCATGACCGGCGCCGCTTCGACCGGCGCATTGATCCCACCCGCGCGCGCCGACACGCCGGCCGACCCGCGCACGGCGGCAAAGCTTTGGTGCGCGGCGAGGATGAGAAGCGCGGTGATGCAGAACGTTTTGAACATGGCGTTCTTGTTTCACGCGGCGGCGCCGAGCGGCAAGCCCCCGACCGCTATTCTTCATCCAACTGTCATCAATCGGCCCGGCAGATTTGTTAGAACGCGAAGACCGCGCCGATGTCGAGGGACCCGCGCCCCGCGTCTTCGGGCTCGCCGACGATGCGCGCGGATTTGAGCAGGAGTTCGATGGCGCCGCGCGCGCTCATTTCCGGTTTGGCCTGCATGATCAGCGCAAGGCCGCCGGCGACGTAGGCGGCGGACACGGATGTGCCCGAGACGCGCCGGCAATATTGGCCGCCGCAGTCGGTGACCACATCCTCGCCGGGCGCGATGATGAACCATCCGCGGGTAAGCCCCGCGCGGTTGGACCACGGCGCGAGACTGCCGTCTTTGCGCGCGCCGCCGGCGACGACGATGCTGCCTTCGAAACGCGGATCGGTGGCGTAACGGGCGGGCCAGGACGGCTGGCCGCTGGATTCATTGCCGCTGGAAATCACGATGGCGACGCCGGCGTCGACCGCGCGCTGCAGCGAGGCTTCGAACTTCGGTCCGAACCTCTGGTCGGCGCGGAACGGCAGCACGGCCACCTTCGCGCCTTTCTCCACCGCGTAATCAAGCGCGCGGGCGATGTCGCGCGGGTAGAATCCGCACTGTCCCTTCCACCCGCCGTCGAAGTCGGCGCGCACGGACAGGACGGTGGCGTTGTAAGCGACGCCGGCCAAACCATGACCGTCGAGCTTGGAGCCGAGCGGGCCCGCGACTTCGTCGCCATGGCGATCGGCCAGAATGACTTTGCGTTCCGGATTGAGATCGGTGGAGAGCGGCGAGAGGTTCCTGCCAAGCTCGCCGCGCTTCTTGTCGATGCCGCAGTCGATCAGCGCCACCATGACGCCGCGCCCCGTGAAGCCGGCGTCGTAGGCCGGCTGCGCATTCACCGCGCGCAAACCGGTGCTCAGATTGTATTCCACCGAGCCCTTCCAGGGCCCTTTGGGCGCGCAAACCGCGAGCGCGGCGGCGGCAACGACGCCTGCAAAGCGAAGCGTGGAGTGTTGGAAGCGCATGGAAAGGCTCGTCTCCCGGAAGGTCCGCCGCCTCTAAATTACACCCTCCGCCCCGGGTTTAGGGAGGCCCTTCCCGGCGGCGGCGGATAATTATCGGGCCAAAAAGATGGCCAAAAATACGGAATATTCGGCGCACTCCAGACGTCTCATTTCATTGGCCCTTCAGGCGCCGCGCGCCCGCATCGCGGGAACAATGAAAAGCCCTCCCCGTTTCACCGGGAGCCGCCCCCACTGGAATTTCCGCACCATGGACCGCGCCGCAACGCCCGCCGTCTTCGCCCCGCCTTCGCTGCGGCCGTGGCACAAGAAGGCCGTGATCGACGGGATCAAGTCCCTCATTCCTTTCCAGAATGCCGCGCGCCGGCTCAAACGAAAGCTCTTTCCCTACGAGACCCAGCCCGACCGCGACTGCGATCTGGTGCAAGACGCCCGCGACCAGCTTTTGAAGCTCGCCGAACTGGGCGTGAAGATCGAAGGCGCGACGGTGGTGGAGATTGGAACCGGCTGGAATCCGGTGCTGCCCCTCATGCTGCGGCTTTACGGCGCGGGCAAGATCATCACCTTGGATCAGGAGCGGCTTCTCGACGGACACACGGTGCAGACGGGGATCGATTCACTCTCCCGGATGCGGGCGTTGTTCGAAGACCGGCTGGCGGCCGCTGGCCTGACCGCGAACTTCGACGTCCTCAAGGTCGGGGCCGGCGCCTGGGAGCGCGCGCTGGCCGAGCGCAACATCGACTACCGCGCGCCGGCCGATTTCCGCCAGCTCCCCGCGCGGATCGCCGACATCATCATCTCGCGCGATGTCCTCGAGCACGTTCCGCCCGGCCTGCTGGCCGGCATCATGACCGCCTCCTATCGCATCCTCAAAGACGGCGGCATCATCTGCCATAAGATCGATATGACCGATCACTGGGAGCATTTGGACAAGTCGATCTCGCCGGTCAATTTTTTGAAATATGACGGCCTGGCCTGGAAGCTCGCGGGCCTCAATCCGCAAAACTATCAGAACCGGCTGCGCCGCTTCGAGTTTGTGGAGATGGCCGAGCGCGGCGGGTTCAATGTGATCGCGGCCGCGGGACACCCCGACACCCGCGCCCTCACCGCCTTGAAGGCGATGCCGGTCATCTCACGCTATGCGGCGGTCCCGCACGATGAGCTGGCGGTCCTGCACACCACCCTCGTCGCACGGAAGAACACATTTACGCCGCCGTGAAGCGCCACTTTGCCGCGACGTTCCATTTGCGGGCTTGGATCTGCCGCGTCGCCCACGCCAACGGCTCCGCGGCTTCGACCATGCCGAGTTTGACGGCATAAACCAGCGCGCCGCGTGTATATGTCAGATAGGTCATATCGTCCTCGGCCCAGGTATCGGGGTCGCCGACCGTTTTTCCGGTGACGGATTTCGTGAGCTCCCACGCTTCGGCCCAGGACTGCGCGACCGGCGCGGTCTTGGAGGCGCGCAAGATCACGCGGTACGGGGTCGCATAGGCGCGCACCCAGCCGCGCGCGCCGCTGGTGCGGTCGATGGTGCTGCGGATCGCCCACTGGAACGCGGGCTTCCAATCGGAAAAGCCCATGTAGATCACCCAGCCGATGATGGTGGCCAGGAACTCGTCCTGCCAAGGATCGACCCAGGTGCCTTCCGGCGCTTGGGGCTCGCCGCGGCTGTTCTCGAGGACGCCGACGACATGGAAGCGCTGACGTTCGGGCCGATCGCTGTAGATGTAGTTCTGCTCGAACCACTGGCGCGTCTGATCGAGCTGGGTCTTCCAATAGCTGTAATCGAGCAGCCATTTCGGGGTCACGGCCTGGGTGCTGCGCGTGGCCTGCGCAAGGGTGCGCAGGTTCCATGCGAGAAGGCGCGGCTGCACGCCCGAGGGACGGTATTGCGCCGGCAGCGCGCCCCAGTTCCACGTCGCCTGGAACTGCAGTTCCTCGAGGAAATAGGCGTCCTCGGTCAACAGGAACGGAACATAGGACAAGGCCGGTTGGTGCGCGCTGTCGAGGGTGATCGGCGAACCGGCGGTTTTGACCTGTGGCGATCCCGCGTTGGCCGCGTTGTACCAGGTGGCGTTCGGATACCGACGGAAGTCGAAGGGGCCCGACTGGCTCTCGTCGCGGATATGCCACGGCATGGTGCCGGCGGCTTCGGCCTGCGACATCAGGAGTTCGAGCGCCCCCTTGTCCCAGGTCTGGAGGAACTTGGCCTGCGGCTCGGTGACAGGACCGATATCGGACCGCTCGCCGGTATTGGGCATATAGGCCTGCACGCCGGCGAGGCGCATCACGGTGTAGGTGCTCTGGCCGATGGCAAGCTCCACGTCCGCATTGCCGGCGCCCGTGGTGCGCGATTGAACCTCGGCCGCCGTCATCAACAACTTTGAGGCGTTGTTGTAGTCGCCCGCGGTGAACTGAGTGACGATGTCGAGATCGACATAATCGCCGCTCGGCAGCGGCATCAACTTGAGTGCCTGGGCCGGCGCTTGCGATTGGCCCGCGAGTTCGTAGGGCGGCAGCAGGCCGTACTGCATCAGCTTCCTGCTATCCGCGATCACCGGGCGCGGCGCGGATTGCCAGCGCCAGCGCGCGAACCAATAGTGCTCGGGGACGTCGATGCGCGCGAGAACCTGGGTCCCGCGCGAAATGACGGCGGTATAGGCGCCGAGGTTCGCCGGCGCCGGACTGAACACGCGGCCCAGCTCGAACACCACTTCGACGCGCTCGCTGTTACGATCCGGGCGGAAGAAGACGGTGAGCGGAACGTCCGCGGCTTCGGCACGCACACAGCGCTGCACGAAGGTTTGCGAGGGCGGCACATAGTCGCCGAGATCCTGGCCCGTCTCTTCGTGGAATTCATAGGCGCGCCCGGCGATGGTCACCACCGCCTTCAAGGCAGGCGCTGTCGTCTGCGCGCGCAGCGGCCGCATGTTGAGCGCGGCAATACCCGCCGCACCGACACCAAGTGCGTTTCTACGATTGATCCCCGTCACGCCCCAACTCCTCTCCACATAACACCACCGGCCGGTGGCCCTAAAATGGAGGCGTGGCGAAAAGCGCGGCATGAACACACGCAAAGAGAGTGAAGACCTCTCGGCGGTGTTGCCCTTGCGGTTCGGCCCTGCCCCCAGCCCGGTCCCGGTTTTGTGAGCAGCGCCTTTTCACAGCAAGCTGAAACTCCCGGCGCACAAATCTCATGCGTGTGACGTATTGATTCGGCGCAAAAAATTGTCTGTGAAAATTCTGCAATATGCATCGCGCATGTGTCGCGCGGCAGGACGGAACAATAGGTGGCGCAGAGCTGTTCAGTTCACAGTTGCCGCTGGGACCCGCGCGAACAATGCAAGTTATCTACACTTCCGCGAGGAAGCCTCGCCCGTCCGTTCCGTTTCACATTGTCCTGTACGCGCTGATTCCGCAGGACCGCGCCTACCGGCCGATCCCGCGCAGTCCGCTGCTGTTCGTGCGCAACCGCCTGCGGCGCTGGGCCGAGTTGCTGTCGTGGCGGTTCTTGGGCCGTTGGCGCGCGCACTACAGCACCTTCAAGGACCGCGACAACACCAACCGCGGCGATATCGCGATCCGCATGGGCGTCAAACGCCAGCTCGAACGCGCCTTCGAGAACCATGAGATCACCATCACGGATCTGCCGTGGGGCAGCCTCGCCATGGCGTTGAAGGTGACCCCCGCGCCGGATCTGGTGGTCATCGCCGGCGGAGGGTTCCTCTTCGCCGACCGCGACGGCCGCCTGCCGCAGCGCTTCAAGGACGATGTGAAGGTTCTCGAAAAGCTGTCCTGTCCCGTGGCGGTTTGCGCCGTGGGCCTGAACCGGCTGATCGAGGACAGCGATCAAAAGATATTCCGCTTCCACCCGGAAAGCCGCGCGGATGTGCGGCGATTCCTGTCGCGTGCAACCCTGGCTTCGGTCCGCGATGAAACGACGCGGCGGGCCCTTGGAAGCGTCGACCGCCGGCCGCTTCCGGTCATTGTCGATCCGGGCTTCCTCGTGGCGGAGCCGCCGGCGACGGTGCGCACCCCGGATCCCCGCCGGCCGCTTGAAGTCGGGATCAACATGGCCTTCCACGGCGCACATACCAGCCGCACCAGCCGCTGGATGCTGCCGCTGATGCTGCGCATCGTTAAGCGCCTGCGCGACGAGGCTGGATGCCGTTTCACCTACTTCGTGCATTCCGACGGCGAAGCAGGTCTCGCCAGCGCGTTGAAGCTCGCCGGCGTTCCGCTCGACATCGTCCATGCCGACGTGGACGACATGATGGCGGCGTACCGGCGCATGGACATCCATATTGGACAGATGCTGCATTCGGCGATCCTGGCCATGAGCGTCGGCACGCCCGCTTTAAGCCTGGCCTACGACGTCAAGTCGGCCGGCTTCTACAATCTGCTGGGTCTCGACGAGCTGTGTCTCGATGCCGTGACGGCGAGCGAAGATGAGATCATGAGTTCCGCGAAGGCGCTGATCGAGTGCCGTCACGCGGTGGCGCGCACATTACGGGCGCGGCGCGCGGCGTTGGAGGCGGAGTCCAAGGACTTCTACGCCCAGGTCGCCGCGCTGGTGGCGCCGTACCGGTCCGGACGCCTCCCGGCTTTGCATCCCGCGGACCGGGCCCGTTCCGTGGGCCGCAGCACGTCGAACTAATTTCTTCAAATTCAATGACTTATCACCCTCGGCGTCCCGCCCTGGAGAGGCTTCGTGCGCGCCGCTTGCACTGTGCGGCGGTTTCTGCCCTATTTTGGAGAAGAGTTAGCTGCTTCTGTCAATCCGAGGGGAATGATGGCAACGATCCAGCAACTGGACGCAATCGATAAGAAGATCCTGTCGGTCCTGCAGAAGGAGGGCCGCTTGAGCGTTTCGGAACTCGCCGACCGCGTCGGGCTGTCCGCCTCACCGTGTTTGCGGCGTATGCGCCAGCTCGAGGACTCCGGAACCATCGCGCGCTACGTCGCGATCCTCGACAAGGAATCGGTGGGCCTTCCGATCAGTGTCTTCGTCGCGGTGAAACTGAGCAAGCAGCCCTATTCGGAAGCCGCCACCATGTTCTCGAAGGAAGTCGCGCGCTGGCCGGAAGTGATGGAGTGCTACGTCGTCACCGGGCCGGTGGATTACCTGCTGCGCGTCGCGGTCGCCGATGTGGCGTCCTTCGAACGTTTCCTGAAACTACGGGTGCGAAATCTCGAGTATGTCGCCTCGGTCGAGTCCAGCTTCTGTCTCGACGAGATAAAATCCACGACGGCGCTGCCGATTACCTAAATAAAAAGGGGAGCCTCGCGGCTCCCCCTCTTCGTTTCACATCACCCCTGCTTAGTATTTGAAACGAACGCCGGCGTGGAACTGCCGGCCCATGATGTCGTAGATCGTGAGCGCGCCGGAGCCGGTGAAGAAGGCTGCGCCGAGCGAACCGGCGACCTGCGGCGGATCCTTGTCCATCAGGTTTTCAACCGACAGGAACGCTTCCAGCGCCTCGCCGTCGATCTTGTAGCTGAGCGCGAGATCGAAGTAGTTGGCGCCGGGGACATCATTGTTGTTGATGGTCGGGTTCTGTGCGGTCGTCGCCGGGCAGCCGCTCGTGCATTCCACGAACTGGCGGTTATAAACGCCGTCGCTGATGTGACGCATGGTGAGCGAAGCCGTGAACGGATCCAGGCTATAGGTGGCCGAGATGTTCGCCTTGAACTTCGGCGCCCAGAACCCGGACGACGGCGCGTTGCCCATACCTTCGGCGTTCACGCCCGCGCCTTCGATCGTCAGGCCGAGAACGTCGATGGTGCGCATACGCAAGGCCCGCGTTCCCATGAAGCGGAACGTCAGGTCGCCGTCCATGCTGTCGGCGAGCGACGCCAGCGGCAACCGGTAGGTGGCTTCGAAATCTATACCGCGCGCCGTTTGCGAGAGCACGTTGGCGGGCAAGATCGATACGTGCGTCAGCGTGCCGGCCGCGTCGCGTGTCACGAAGGTGCAGAGATAGGCGTCTCCCGCATGGCAACGATCGACGTACTGCTGCGCGCCGAGGCTGGTGATCGCGCCGGCGATCTTGATGTTGTAGAAGTCGACGGAGGTCGTGAAGCCGTCGAACCACGACGGCGCATAGACGGCGCCGACACCCGTGGTGTTCGCGATTTCGGGCTTCAGGTTCACGTTGCCTGACGTGGTGGTGAAGATCGACAGCGTCTGGCCGTTACGCGGATCCAGAAGCGTGCCGGTGTTCACGCGGCCGTAGTTGAACAACTCGCCCAGGTTCGGCGCACGGATGTCCCGCGACCGCGTGGCGCGGAAGCGCAGGTCCGAGAACGGCGTCCAGGTCGCGCCGACTTTCCAGGTCGTCACGAAGCCGGACGTCGAATAGTCGGTGAAGCGCGCCGCGGCGTTGAGATCGAACGCCTCGGCCCAGGCCTCGCCCTTGGCGAGCGGAATGACGGTTTCGAGGAAGCCTTCGGTCACGTTGAACTTGCCGAAGCTGGCGTGATAGTTGCCCGCGAACCAGGAATTGGCTTCGTCGTCCGGATTGGGAACGCCGCTGACTTCTTCCCGCCGGTGTTCGATGCCGAGCGCGAGCGAGACCGGACCCGCCCACAGGTCGAACGGCTCGCCGTTGGTGCTGAGGGAGGCCACGTCCTGGCTCAGGATCGTATGGCTATGCGAGGTGCCGCGCACGTAGTTGAGCGCCGCCTCGCTGTTCACGCCGATCCCCATGGGGTTGTAGGGCACGCACGACGGATCGTCGTTGGTCGTGACGGCGTCGGCGTTCACGCGGCAGACGATGGCGCCGTTGGCATTGCGCACGGAATCGATCGCGCGTTGATGACGCGCATTGTGAACAACGTTGCGGTTGTTCGACGAAATGTGCGTCTTGCTCATCTGATAGTAGGCTTCCCACGCCCAGTTGGCATCGAAGGCGTCGAAGTTGCCTTCGGCGCCGACGACGCCGCGGCGCAGCGTGGAGATGTTGTTCTGGATCATCGGCCCGACGTCGTCGTTGACCGTGCCGAGGGTGAATTGCGTCAGGCCTTGCGTGCTCATCTGGGCGGCGATCGCGGCCGGGATATAAGGATTGTCGGCGCGGATGGTCAGGTTGCCGAGGTTCCAGCTGCGAAGGTCTTCCGAGTAACCTTCGATCTGCGAAAACTGGTACATCGCATAGACGTTGAAGTTGTCGGAAACGTCATAGCCGAGGCGCGTGAACAGGTTCTGGCGCGACATCTTGAAGGCAAGGTCCGAGAGCTGGTCGAAGCGCGTGAGCTTCCAGTCGCCGCCGACCATGTAAGACCCGCTGATGATCGAACCGTAGTTCAGCTGCGCCGGTGCGCCTCCCGGCCCGAAATAGGTGCCTTTCAACGGGCCGGCGGTGATCAAACCGCCGGGCGTCGCCGCCGCGAGACCGAAGTCGAAGACCTCAAGCAGGCGCGGCTGGCCGTTGGTGGCCGTCCAGGCCGGGTTGTTGATGACCGCGGCGTTGTGGTCCTGGCGCCAATCGCGCGGCGCGCCGTGGATGCCGTTGTCGTAAGCATGCTGGCCCGAAATGAGGAAATGGCCGCGGTCGCCGGCGAACGGAAGGCCCGCCGACAGATTGAGTTTGTAGTTGGCGCCGTCACCGGCGCTGTTGATGCCGCCTTCGACGTTGCCCTTCACGCCGGTGAATTCACGGTCGAGCACGAAGTTGACGACGCCGGAGAGCGCATCGGACCCATAAGCCGCCGAGGCGCCGCCCGTCACGACGTCCACACGCTGGATGAGGCCGTCCGGCATGATGCCGACATCGACCTCGCCCGAGAGGCTGGAACCGACGATGCGCGCGCCGTCGAGCAGCACGAGCGAGCGGGACCCGCCCATGCCGCGCAGATTCAAGTTGCTGACCCCGGTGATGCCGGTGACGTTCAAGGTCGCCGACCGGCCGCGCGGCAGAGCGCTGTTCGAGAAACTCGGGAGGCGCGAAACGGTTTCGGCAAGGTTGTTGCGCGCGGCGAGATTGAGTTCGTCGGCGCCGAGCACCGAGACCGGCGTGGGGGCTTCATAGCCGTCGCGCACGACGCGCGTGCCCGTGACCGTGATTTCATCGATTGCCGCCTGCGCGGTTTGCGCTTCGGCGCCGTAGGCGGCCGGCATGGCCGCGATCATGGCAAATGCGCTGGCGGCGGTTACGAGACGTGAACGTACGCGCGGCGTAACGAAATGAACGGTCTTTCGCATGGATGTTCCCCCGATGAATGGAACTTCGCGCGCGCCCCGCGCGCAAAGTCCGCTGGGGGAAATCCTAAGTGAAGCCGGAGAATAATTTTTTGTGAAAGCATCCCGCCCAATTCGGGCCGAGGACCGCTTTTGCCAAAATTCCAGGGTTTCTTGGCCGTTTTCGCCAAAAACCCCCGCAAGGCCTTTTCGAGGCCTTTGCCAACACTACGGTATGAGGATGATCGAGTTTGTGGTGGCGCCGCTTTCCAGCGCCTGATGCGCCGCGGACGCTTCACCGAGACCGAAGCTCGCGCCGACTTCGATTTTCACCGCGCCGGCGAGCACGCTCGCGAAAAACGCGTCCGCCATGGCCTGGCGTTCCACGGGATCGGCCAGGAAGTGAAACAGGATCGGACGCCAGACGGCATTGGATTTCGCGGCCAAACGGGACGGCGGGAAAGGCGCGACCGGGCCCGACGCCTGGCCGAAGTTCACGAGATGACCGCGCAGCGCGAGCACATCGAGCGAGGCTTCAAAGGTGTCCTTGCCCACGGAGTCGTAAACGATATCGACGCCGCGGCCTTTTGTGAGCGCCATCACTTCGGCCGCGACATCGGCTTCGGTGCGCACGATCACATCGTCGCACCCGGCCGCGCGGGCGCGCGCGACCTTGTCCGTGCCGCCGACCACGCCGATGACACGCGCGCCGATGCGCCGCGCCATCTGGCACAGGACCTGCCCCACGCCGCCGGCGGCGGCATAGACGAGACAGGTGTCGCGCGCCGTGAGCGGGCGCAGCTTCGCGGTCAGCATGAGCGCGGTGAGGCCTTTGACCATGCAAGCCGCCAGAGTCCGGTCGTCGATGCCGTCCGGCGCCTTGATGAGGTGCGCGGCATCGATCAGGCGCGTGTCGGCATAGGCGCCGTAGGTTTGCGTCACGTAGGCGGCGCGGTCGCCGGCCTTGAAGCCGGTCACGCCTTCACCGACGGCTTCGATCACGCCGGCGGCTTCAACCCCGGGCACGCCCGGCAGCGCGAGGGTCTTGTAGAGGCCGCTGCGCACATAGATGTCGTGGAAATTGACGCCGACGGCGCCTTGACGAAGCCGGACCTGTCCCGGTCCGGGGTTTCCCAGCGTGACATCCTCAAGCTTGAGTTCGTCCGCGCCGCCGTACCGGCGGACCACAATCGCTTTCGGCAAGGGAGCTCCGCAGTCAGATCAGGTTCAAAAAGACCGGCGGCATGCCGTCCATGGCGAATTCTAGCCGATCGCCCGCCTTTAGGAACTGACTTTGAACGATGGTGCCCGTCATGACGGGCTGGCCCGCGAGGATGGCTTTGCCGCGCTTTCCCAGGTACGCGGCAAGCCACACGACGGCTTCCAGGGGATCGCCGCCCATGGTTTCGGCGGTCGTCCCATGCTGGGTGGCCACGCCGTTCACTTTCAGCGTGCCGGTGCGGTTATTGAAATCGATATCGGTGGGACCCGGCGGGCCGATGACGATGCCGGCGTTCCAGCTGTTGTCGGAGGCCAGCGAACGCGCATCCATTTTATTCATGTCCGCGCCGCGATCCTCGACCAGTTCATAGGCGCAGTGGAGCGAACGCAGGTTCGTGCGCACATCGGCAACCGTGCACGGGCCGCCCATGTCCCTGTCCAGCACCGCGCAGACCTCGGTCTCGGCGGAAAAGCGGACGTAATCCGACACACGTTCCGTGTGCGGCGATTGATAGATGCGCGAGGCCAGGACCTGGCCGGCGCAGGGCTCGTACACCTTCAACCAGTCGCGCACGCGCTTCGAGGTGAGCGCGACCTTATAACCGCCCACCGTGGTGCGGTACTTTTTCAGAAGCAGATCGACATAAGCGTCCTGGATGTCCTGCGCATCGGCAACGGTGGGGATGCGGTCCGGGATCGGCTTGAAGGTTTCGCGGCGTTCATGCTGCGCGAAGATATCGGCTGCGAGGGATTGGACTTCGGTTGGACTTAACACGGCATATCCTTCTGCTTCCGTGGCCACACCTAAACGCGCACCGGCTTACTGCAAGGGGAAGCGGGCGATACGCGCGCCGCGCCCGATGCTGCCGACCCACATTTCCTTGCCCGCGATGAGCGCCGCGGTGGAGAGGTCGAATTCGCCGTTGGACGGATAACCGGTGACGACTTCGCGCACCTTGCCCGACGCGGGATCGATGATGGCGACGCTGGACGCGGTCTTGGTGCAACGCTGGTTGGCGAGACACTCTTCAAGCACTTCGTCCACGGAACCGGTTTGGCCCGCCGTCACGAGGCTGCCGTCCGGCTGCCAGCGGATATTGTCGGCATGGAAATTGACCTTGCCCAGGATCTTCTTTTCCGAGGGTGTCTGACCGCGCGTATAGCGGATGATCTCGCCCGTCGCCCAGGCGCTGGCATAGAGGTACTTGCCGTCCTTGGACGCTTCGACGCCGTTCAGACCAGGGCCTTCAGAGCCCGGAATGATCGTCCACTCCTTGCCGGGCATCCATTCCCAGATCTCGCTGACGTTCTCACCTTTCGTGAGGCGTTCACGCGTCATCTTGCCTTTTTCGCCGCGGAAGCCGCCCATGCTGCGGCGGGTGAAGCTGGTGACGGCGACGCCGTTGTCGGGAAGCACCGCGAGACCGTTGAAACCGGCATCGGCGGGCGCGGGCACGCAGCCCACCCATGCGGTCTTCGGCGCCTTGCCGCGCGCGTCGAGTTCGAACACCTCGACGCTTTCGCGCGAGCCGTGATGGACGACATAGAGCGTGTGTAGGCCGCCCTTGCCCTCACGCACATTGATGCCGTGCGCATGGATTTTTTTGTCGGCGATCTCGGCGCCTGTCAGCGGGCCGGGACAAGATCCATAGAGCTTGCCGTCGAGGCGGTTCTCGGCGGTGAAGAGACTGACCTCGGAATTGTCCTTGGTGTTCACGGCGCGCAGCACGCCTGAAATCACGATCCAGTCGCTGCCGGGGATGGCGACGAGGTCTTCGGCATTACCGGAGACGCAGGTGAAATGGGCTTTTCCGATCGGCGCGCAGCCGTCGGCTCCCGTGGCGGCGTTGGCGTTGAACGCGCCCAGCACGAGGCCCGCCGTCATCAGAATCGCGCGTGATGTGAAACGCATGTCCTTTTCCCCTTCCCACGGCAAAGACATAAACGGCGCGCTGCGCCCGTGATCGAAAGTTTATGTGAAGGCTAAAAACGGATTCTTGTGAATGCGCGGGCGGCGGACAGCTTTATGGGGCGGGATTTGCTAAATTTTCTGAGGATGTGAAGGATTCCGCCAAAAATTCAGCGCGTGTCATTTGAATGTTCCACGATACGCTGCGTCACTTATATATGAACGCCTCGGATCGGAGGATTTTCATGGACTTAGGACTTAAATCGCGCCGCGCGCTGGTGATGGGCGCTTCGCGCGGATTGGGCCGCGCCATCGCGGCGGCCATGATTGCCGAAGGCGCGAAGGTCGCGATCTGCGCGCGTGAAGGCGAACGCCTTCGTAACACGGCGCGCGAACTGGGCGCGGAAGCCGTGCCGGCCGATCTCTCCACCGACGGCGCGGGCGCGAAGGTTGTCGCCGATGCGCGCGCCCTGCTGGGCGGCGTGGACATCATGGTGGTGAACAACGCCGGTCCGCCGGCCGGCACGTTCGAGACCTTGGACGACAAGGCCTGGCGCGCGGGCTTTGAGAGTCTCGTCATCAACGCGGTCCAATCCATCCGCGAGGCCCTGCCCGCCATGCGCGCGCAGAAATGGGGCCGGATCATCATCGTGACGTCGGTCACGGCGCGTGAACCCATTCCGGTGCTTGCCGTCTCCAACGTCATGCGTCCGGGCCTGCATGGCCTGATCAATACGCTGAGCAAGGACGTGGCGGCCGACGGCGTGACATTGAACGCGCTGATGCCGGGATATGTGCTGACCGAACGCATCGTCGAAGTGGGATTCGATCAAGCCAAATTGGCCGAACAAATCCCCGCGCGGCGTTTGGGCAAACCGGAAGAAGTCGGCGCGCTGGCCGCGTTCCTGGCCTCCGACGCGGCGGCCTATATCAACGGTCAGGCGATTGCCTGCGACGGCGGCCTGCAGCGGTCCATCTAAAACGCGCACAAAGAAAAAGGCGCGGCACCGTCGGGGCCGCGCCTTTATTTTTAGGCTTTCACGCTATTGGCGCGCCGGAACGACGGCGTCGGGTGTCGCGCCTTCGTGGGTGGCCACATGCTCGGGCGGATGCTCGAGATAGGCCTGACGGAAGGTCACGAGGGTCGTGCCGGAGATGGCGCGGTTTTCGCCGGTCTTCGGATCGGGCTTCGCGTCGGCGAGGCGGCGCATCGCACGGTAGAGCGACGGCGCGGACACCTGGCCATAGCTGAGGTGGTGCGTGCTCCAGCTGATGGTGAGGCGCCGGATCCACTCGTCGACATCGGTGTAGCCGGCGAACATGCCTTCAGCGCTTTCCGGCGTGAGCTTCAAGCGGAAGCGCACATCCTGCATGTGCATGATCGTGGACGTATCGAAGGTCATCGAGTACGGGATGATGAGATCGTGGGATTCGGTGGTGAGCACACCGTCGGCGATCTTACCCTTGAACTGCTGGATGAACTGCTTGCCCCAGCGCATATCGATGCGCTGCGTGCCGCCCGAGATGTAAGCGCTGCCGGACGCATCGCCCATCAGCTCGTCGAGGCCGCGGTAAGTGGTGAGGGTGACATCCGGATCGTTGACGAGATCGTCGACGCCCGTGATCTCGAGCAGCATGCGGTTCTGATTGTAGCGGCGCATGTATTCGTTTTCGAAATGCATCTGTGCGCCGTCCGGACCACGCCAGCCGGCGATGCAGCCCAGCGCGCGGTGCATCTGGTTGTCCACGCCCTTCACGCCGTCGGGGCTGACGAAATCGTTGGCGTCGGTCTTGCCGTCGAGGTCCATGCCTTCGGCGACCTTGCCGCCGGCTTCACGGAAAACGAACTGCTCTTCGGTGTTCTGCGGATGCCAGATCTGGCCTTCGCGCTCGAGCTGACTGTCGGCGAGCAGGTGTTTCTTCGGCGCGTCCTCGGGAAAGAGGATCTTGAACTGTTCGCGGTTGCCGTCGTTGAGGCCGTTCGGGCACTCGAGCTTGCCGTCCGGCGATTGGGTCACCGCCCATTTGCGGCTGGTGAGCACGTAGCCGATGGTCCCGTTGCGCAAGGTCGGCTCGGCCTTGGTCGCGCCTTCAACCGCGCCCGCCGCCGTCGACATGCCCATGACAACGGCAATCGCCGCCACGCTGGTGGTGACACCACGCTTCATCGAAAATCCTCCCTATCGCTGCCGCGCACGCGCGCGGCATCTCCTCGTTGTAATATATATCAGCCGGAGCCGATGCGGGAGCAAAAGCCGCACCCGCGATTTTGAGCTAAGTCCCTGAAATATCTCATTTTCATGGCTCGCGACCGGACGGACGGACAATTATTTTCGAACGACCCCGCGCGAAATCAGTTGGCGGCGGCGGCGTTGCGCAGCGCCGGCGCGATGCGCCACCACTTGCCGAACGCGCCCTGCCCGAAGCCTTCGATGACCTTCACGACTTTCGAGAGGCCCACGCTGCGCGCGTAGCACATCGGTCCGCCGCGATGACGGGGGAAGCCGTAGCCGTTCACGTAGGCGACATCGATATCGTCGATGTGACGGGCGATGCCTTCCTCGACGATCCAGTAGCCTTCATTCACCAGCGCGAACATGGTGCGCTCGACGATCTCGGCGTCAGACACGGCGCGCGGCGTGCGGCCGGTTTCAGACCGGACCTGTTCGATGAACGTGAGCGCCACCGGATTGGGGGCCTTCACGCCGTCCTTATACGTATAAAAGCCCGAGCCCGACTTCTGGCCGAGATGGCCGGCTTCCACCAGGCTGTCGTGCACGATGGTCGCCATCGGTTCGAAGGAGCCGGGCGCGGCTTCCTTGCGCGCCTTGTAGCCGATGTCGATGCCCGACAGGTCGGCAACCGCGAAGGGACCCATGGCCATGCCGAAAGCGGTGAGCGCCTTGTCGACCTGCTCGGGCGCAGCGCCTTCGAGCAGGAGCAGGCCCGCTTCACGCACATAAGCGCGCAGCATGCGGTTGCCGATGAAGCCCGGGCAGACGCCCGCGACGACCGGGATCTTGTTGGTGGCCTTCGCGACGGCGAGCGCGGTGGCGAGCGCCTGCGGGCTCGTCTTTTTCGCGCGCACGATTTCGAGCAGCTTCATGATGTTGGCGGGGCTGAAATAGTGCAGGCCCACAACCGCTTCGGGCCGCGAGATCGAGGCCGCGATTTCGTCGATGTCGAGATAGGAGGTGTTGGTCGCGAGGATCGCGCCGGGCTTCGCGACGCCGTCGAGCTTCGCGAACACCGCCTTTTTCACATCCATCGATTCGAACACCGCTTCGATGATGAGATCGCAATCGGACAGCGCGGCGTAATCCGTGCCGCCCGTCAGCGCGGCCAAACGCCGATCGCGCTGCGCTTCGGTGATGCGGCCCTTGGTGAGCGAGTCCTGATAGCTGGACCGGATGCGCGCGAGGCCGCGCGCGACGGCGTCGTCCGCCATCTCCAGCATGCGCACGTTCATGCCGGCGTCGAGGTAGGTCATGGCGATACCCGTTCCCATGGTGCCGGCGCCGATGATGCCGACGGTCTTCACATCGAGCGGCTTCGCGTCGGCGATGTCGTCCGGCAATTTGTTTGCGCCGCGCTCGGCGAAGAAGATATGGCGCAGCGCCTTGGCTTCCTCGCTGGCGCGCAGCTGCAGGAACAGCGCGCGCTCTTCCTTCATGCCCTCGGCGAAAGACTTGCCGGCGGTGCGGCGGATGAGATCGATGGCGGCGCCCGGCGCGGCCGCGCCCTTGGCTTGTTTCTTGGTGGCCGCCTCAAGGGCGTCGAACTTCGCCGCATCGAGCTGGAAGGCGCGTTCGGACAGGCGGCGGCCGTCGGCGGACTTGGTGGTCGCGAAGGCGACCGCTTCCGCCACATGATCGTCGGCAACGCAATCGACGAGGCCGTCGGCGTTGGCCTTATTGGCATCGATCGGTTTGCCCGAGGTGATCATTTCGGCGGCCGCGGCGGATTCAATCAGGCGCGGCAGACGCTGCGTGCCGCCCGCGCCCGGCACGAGGCCGAGGGTGACTTCGGGAAGGCCGAGCTTCGCGCCCTTGGCGGCGACGCGGTAGTGACAGGCGAGCGCGATCTCGAGACCGCCGCCCAGCGCCTGGCCGTGAATGGCGGCAACGACGGTTTTCCTGGACGTCTCGATGGCGGCGGTGACGTCCGGCAGGAACGGTTCGCTCGGCGGCGCGCCGAATTCTTTCACGTCGGCGCCGGCGATGAAGGTGCGGCCCTTACAGGCGATGACGATACCTTTCACAGACGCGTCGTTTTGGGCTTCAGTGACACCCGCGAGAATCGCCGCGCGCACGTCCTGCGACAGGGCGTTCACGGGCGGGTTGTCGATCCAAAGGATCAGAGCGTTGTCTTTGGTTTCGCGCGTCACGGTCATCGATCACTCCAACTCATGTCTGAGGACGCCGGTCGATCACACGCTTGGCCTTGCCTTGCGACCGGTCGAGAGAACCGGGGGGTTTTAGATCGACGGCGATGCTGATGCCAAGAATGTCTTTCACGCGGGCGGCGAATCCCGCCGCGGCCGCCGCGCAGGCCGCCGCGCCCACATCCGGACGGCGTTCAACCAGGACGGTGACTTCGTCGGTGCGGTGGGGACGCGTCACTTCGATGACATAGTGCGGCGCGAGTTCCGGGCATTTGAGGATCTGTTCCTCGATCTGGCTCGGAAACAGGTTCACGCCCCGGACAATGAGCATGTCGTCGGTGCGCGCGTGGATACGGTGCATGCGGCGCATGGTTCGGCCCCGGCCCGGAAGAAGGCGGGTGAGATCGCGCGTGCGGTACCGGATGACGGGCATCGCTTCCTTGGTCAGCGAGGTGAAGACAAGCTCGCCTTCCTCGCCGTCGGGCAGGACCGCGCCGGTCACGGGATCGATGATTTCGGGATAAAAATGATCTTCCCAGATGGTCGGGCCGTCCTGGGTACCCACGAACTCCTGCGCGACGCCGGGGCCCATGACTTCGGACAGCCCATAGATATCGACAGCCTTGATGCCGAAGGCGTCTTCGATCTCGCGGCGCATCCCTTCGCCCCAGGGCTCGGCGCCGAAGATGCCGATCTTCAAGGACGACGCGCGCGGATCGATGCCCTGGCGGCGGAACTCATCGAGGATGGCCAGCATATAACTCGGCGTCACCATGATGATCTCGGGCGCGAAATCGGTGATGAGCTGCACCTGGCGCTCGGTCTGGCCGCCGGACACCGGGATGACGGTGCAGCCCAGGCGTTCGGCGCCGTAGTGCGCGCCAAGGCCGCCCGTGAAGAGGCCGTAGCCATAGGCCACATGCACTTTCATGCCGGGCCGTCCGCCGGCGGCGCGGATGGAGCGGGCGATGAGACCGGCCCAGGTGTCGATGTCGTTCTGGGTATAACCGACGACGGTGGGTTTGCCGGTCGTGCCCGACGAGGCGTGGATGCGCACGATCCGGTCTTGGGGAACGGCGAAGAATCCAAACGGATAGGCGGCGCGCAGATCGGCTTTGGTGGTGAACGGGAACTTCGCGAGATCGGCGAGTGAGGCGAGATCGGCGGGCGAAACACCCGCCGCATCCCATTTCGCCCGATAGGCGGCATTGCCCGCATACGCGCGGGCGATGCTGTCCTTCAAGCGCTCCAGCTGGAGCGCGCGCAATTCGGAAAGCGAGGGAGTCGGGGGATCAAAGATCATGATCCCTCCAACGTCCTACATCGCGTTCATCGTCAGGAGATCGTAGGTCGCGACCAGTTCGTCGGCCTGATTGTGGAGTTGCACGTACCAGCGGACTTCGCCGTACTCGTCCTTGCGCGGCGTCTTGGATTTCACGGTCAGCGTCACGCGAATGCTTTCGCCCGCGGCGATCGGCTTCACGAAGCGCAGGTGATCGAGACCGTAGTTGGCGAGCACGGGGCCCGGCGCCGGATCGACGAAAAGACCCGCGGCAAAGGACAGCAGCAGGTAGCCATGCGCGACGCGGCCCGGGAAGAACGGATTGGCCTTCGCGGCTTCTTCGTCCATGTGGGCATAGAACTTGTCACCGGTGAATTCGGCGAAGTGTTCGATGTCCTTGATGGTGACGGTGCGCGGCGCGGTGGTGATGGTGTAGCCGATCGGCAGCTCGCCGAACTTGAGACGGAACGGATGACGCTCGGCCGGCTTCTGCGCGGCGCCCGGCAGATAGGTGCCGGTGACACCGGCGAGCAAGGTCGGGCTGCCCTGAAGCGCGGAACGCTGCATGTAGTGCTTGATGCCGCGGATGCCGCCCATTTCCTCGCCGCCGCCCGCGCGGCCCGGACCGCCGTGCACGAGCACCGGCAGCGGCGAACCGTGACCGGTGGATTCCTTGGCGCAATCGCGATCGATAAAGACCATGCGCCCGTGATAGGCGCCCGAGCCGAGCACGGCTTCGCGCGCGACTTCGGGATCATGGGTGAAGACGGAGATGGCGAGCGAACCCATGCCGCGGTTGGCCAGGGCAATGGCGTCGTCGAAATCCTTGTACGGCATGATGGTCGAGACGGGGCCGAAGGCTTCCACGTCGTGCACGGCGCCGGCCGTCCACGGATCGTCGGTGCGCAGCAGGATCGGCGAGATGAACGCGCCCTTGGCGACGCCTTCGCCTTGCGCCTTCACGCTGTTGGGATCGCCGTACACGACCTGCGCCACCTTCGAAAGTTCGGCGACTTTCGCGCGCACGTCCTTCAACTGATCTTGGCTGGCGAGCGCGCCCATGCGCACGCCTTCCATGCGCGGATCGCCGATGACGGTCTTGTCGAGGCGCGCGGCGATGGCCTTCTGGACGTCGTCCAGAAGATGCGCGGGCGCCATGGCGCGGCGGATGGCCGTACACTTCTGGCCCGCCTTCACCGTCATTTCCTTCACGACCTCCTTCACGAAGAGATCGAATTCCGGGGTGTCGGGCTTCGCATCGGGGCCGAGGATCGAGGCGTTGAGCGAATCGCGCTCGGCGACAAAACGCACGGACTCGCGCGCGATGACCGGGTGCGCCTGCAGCTTCATCGAGGTGCCGGCGGAGCCGGTGAACGAGACGGCGTCCTGGCAGGTGAGATGATCGAGGAGATCACCCGCCGAACCGGCGATGAACTGGATCGCGCCCGGCGGAAGCACGTTCGCGTCGATCATGATGCGGAACGCGGTTTCGGCGAGATAAGCGGTCGAGGTGCCGGGCTTCACGATGCACGGGACACCGGCGAGCAAGGTGGGGGCGAGCTTTTCCAGCATGCCCCACACCGGGAAATTGAACGCGTTGATATGAACCGCGACGCCCTGCAGCGAGGTGTAGACGTGCTGGCCGACGAAAGTGCCGGTCTTGCCGAGCACTTCGAGGTCGCCGTCCATGAGGATGTTGCCGTTCGGAAGTTCGCGGCGGCCCTTTGAGCTGAAGCTGAACAGGGTGCCGGCGCCGCCTTCGATATCGATCCAGCTGTCGGTGCGCGTGGCGCCGGAATTGTACGAGAGCTCATAGAGCTCCTCTTTCCGCGCCATGATGGCGTTCGCGAGCGCTTTAAGGGCGAGCGCGCGCTGATGGAAGGTCATCTTGCGCAGCGCGGGGCCGCCGGTCTTGCGCGCGTGCTCGGCCATCTTCTTGAAGTCGATGCCGCCCGAGCCGGTCTCGGCCATCTGATCGCCCGTGACGGCGGAGAAGATCGGCGAAAGCTTGCCTTCGCCCGAGATCCATTTGTCGGCGGCATAGTTCTGAAGACGGATCATCGACATGAGAAGAATCCCAAAAATTGAGGTTTAGGCGCGCGAAAAGAACAACAGCGCGCAGCGGAGATTTAAGCGCCGGTGAACTTGGGTTTGCGCTTTTCCATGAAGGCGCTGACGCCTTCCAGATAGTCATGGCTGCGGCCAAGTTCACGCATCAGGTCGCGTTCGATGTCGAGTTCGGCGTCGAGCGGCTTGGTCCAGGCGGCGCGGATGGCGGCCTTGGTGGCGGCGAGCCCGCGCGTCGGGCCCTGGCCGAACTTCGCCGCGAGGACATTCACTTCCTCGGCGAGTTTGTCGTCGTCGACGCACTTCCAGATGAGGCCCCAAGCCGCCGCGGTTTCCGCGGGGATCGGATCGCCGGTGAGCGCCATGCCGAGCGCGCGGGCCTGGCCCACGTGCTTGGCGAGATGCCAGGTGCCGCCGGAGTCGGGAATGAGACCGATGTTGGCGAAGGATTCGATGAACTTCGCGCTTTTGGCGGCGATGACGATGTCACAGGCCACGGCGATGTTCGCGCCCGCGCCCGCGGCGACGCCGTTCACGGCGCAGATCACAGGCATGCGCAGGTTCGAAAGGCGTTTGATCAGGGGACCGTAATAGGTCTCCACCGAATGTCCGAGATCGACCGGTTCGGCGCCCGGCGCCACGGCGCGGTCGTTCAGGTCCTGGCCCGCGCAGAAGCCGCGGCCCGCGCCGGTGAGCACGAGGACGCGCGCGGCCTGGTTGGTTTCCACTTCCGTCAAAGCCGCCGCGACTTCCTTATGCATCTGCACGGTGAAGCTGTTGAGGCGGTCAGGCCTGTTGAGAGTCAGGCGTGCAACACCATCCTCGATCGAAAAAATGATGGTCTCAAATTGCATGGGCGCCCTCCTGAAGAATTCGCAGAATGGCCGGTCGGATAATTATTGGCAAGGCGATTTCGGTGGCTTAAATAAGCGCAAACTGAATAGCGTCGCCATTCCAAAATTCGCACATGTTTGCGGCAAGCGGCTATGCGAATTTTGGAATGATCGGCGACGCTATGATTATTATTTTGTAGCGCGGCAGTTACCTAGGAACTTCAAATCTGCCGCGTTGGCTTGTCTGCCTCTTTTACAAGGCAAAGAAAATCATGTCCGACGGTCGCACGCTGGCACGGCGCATCGCCGAAACCATGTTGAAGGGCGAAGGCACGGGCCCGTCCTGGGGCGTGCAAATCGAAGACGCCGACGTCGGTTACAGCAAGATTTCCATGACCGTCAGCGACGTGATGCTGAACAGCCACAAGATCGCGCACGGCGGCCATATCTTCGCGCTCGCCGATACCGCCTTTGCTTATGCGTGCAACTCGCGCAACCAGGCGACGGTGGCGCAGAGCGCCTCGATCGTTTTCACCTCGCCCGTGCAGAACGGCGAGCGCCTGGAAGCCGAGGCGCGCGAGATCGCGCTGATGGGCCGCAGCGGCGTCTATTCCATCACGGTCAGAGGGGGCGACGGCCGCGTCGTCGCGCAATTTCAAGGACAATCCCGCACGGTCGGCGGGGCCATAGTCGAGGAGTAACGAGAATGGCTGAAGCTTTCATCTGTGACGGCATCCGCACGCCCATCGGGCGTTACAGCGGCAGCCTTGCCAACGTGCGCCCGGACGATCTGGCCGCGAAAGTGCTGGCGGAATTGAAAGTGCGCAATCCGCAGGTGGATTTCGCCGCGGTGGACGACATCATCCTCGGCTGCGCGAACCAGGCCGGTGAAGACAACCGCAACGTCGCGCGCATGGCCGCGCTGCTGTCGGGCATTGGCGACGGCGTGCCGGGCACGACCATCAACCGTCTGTGTGGGTCGGGCCTCGATGCGGTGGCCATGGCGGCGCGCGCGATCAAGACCGGTGAAGCCGATCTGATGATCGCCGGCGGCGTGGAAAGCATGACCCGCGCCCCGTTCGTGATGGGAAAGGCCAATACCGCTTTCAGCCGCGATGCGCAGATCTTCGACACCACCATCGGCTGGCGCTTCGTGAACCCCTTGATGAAGGCGCAGTTCGGCATCGATTCCATGCCGGAAACCGCTGAAAACGTCGCGCAAGACTACAAGGTCTCGCGCATCGATCAGGACAAGTTCGCCGCCCGCAGCCAGGAGCGCGCCTCCAAAGCGCAGGCCAATGGCCGCTTCGCCAAGGAAATCGTCGCCGTCACCCTCAAGCCGGCGAAGGGCGATCCGATCGTGGTCGACAAGGACGAACATCCGCGCGCGACCAGCGTGGACGCGCTCGGCAAGCTGAAGCCGATCGTGCGCGAAGGCGGCACCATCACCGCCGGCAACGCCAGCGGCGTGAACGACGGCGCGGCGGCGCTGATCGTCGCCAGCGAAAAGGCCGTGAAGCGGTACAACCTGAACCCGATCGCGCGCGTGATCGGCGGCGCGGTGGCGGGCGTGCCGCCGCGCATCATGGGCATCGGCCCGGCGCCGGCCACCCAGAAGGTTCTCGCGCGCAACGGCATCGCGATTCCCGATCTCGCCGTGATCGAGCTCAACGAAGCCTTCGCGGCCCAGGGCCTCGCGGTGCTGCGCGAGCTCGGCATCGCCGACGACGCGGAGAACGTGAACCCGAACGGCGGCGCCATCGCGCTCGGCCATCCCTTGGGCATGTCGGGGGCGCGGCTCGCCCTCACCGCCAGCCTCGAAATGAAGGCTAGAAGCGGGAATTACGCTCTATGTACAATGTGCATCGGGGTGGGCCAGGGGATCGCGGTCCTGCTGGCGAAGCCTTGAGCGGGGATTTGCCGTTAAATTACTGAATTTGCTGTTGGATTTTGCTTGAAGGTTCCCCCGCCAGACGTTGCCCGTCCGGCGTGTGGACTGAAGACCGGCAGCCGCCGGAGTTGTTTGGGGAATTAATTGACCGAATGTTCGGTTTATTATTATAGTCCGATACGATTCTCGTTCCAGGAAAAGCACATGTACACGACCGAGATGAGCAAAAACCCGACCCAGCTGGGTCCGTCCGCCGCGGAGCCGCCGGAGCTTATTGAAGCTTTCGAAGCGCGCGTGGCGAACGACGAGTTCATTGAACCGAAGGACTGGATGCCCGAGGCCTACCGGAAGACGCTGATCCGGCAGATTTCACAGCACGCCCATTCTGAAATCGTCGGCATGTTGCCGGAAGGCAACTGGGTCACCCGCGCGCCGTCGCTCCGCCGCAAGGCGGTCCTGCTGGCGAAGGTGCAGGATGAAGGCGGCCACGGCCTTTATCTCTATTCCGCCGCCGAAACGCTGGGCACCAGCCGCGACGATATGATCGACGCCCTGCACAGCGGCAAGGCCAAGTACTCGACCATCTTCAATTATCCCACCCTCAACTGGGCCGACATCGGCGCGATCGGTTGGCTGGTGGACGGCGCCGCCATCATGAACCAGGTGCCGCTGCAACGGACGTCTTATGGCCCTTATGCGCGCGCCATGGTGCGCGTGTGCAAGGAAGAAAGCTTCCATCAGCGTCAGGGCTTCGAGATCATGATGCAGATGGCGGCGGGAACGCCGGAACAGAAGGAGATGGCCCAGGACGCGATGGACCGCTGGTGGTGGCCCGCGCTCATGATGTTCGGTCCGCCCGACGAAAATTCACCCAACACCGCGCAGTCGGTGCGCTGGCGCATCAAGCGCGAAACCAACGACGAGCTGCGTCAGAAATTCGTCGACGTGACGGTGCCGCAGGCCCAGGCCATCGGCCTTACGGTTCCCGATCCGGATTTGAAGTGGGACGAGGCGCGCGGTCACTACGATTACGGCGCGATCGACTGGGATGAGTTCTGGGCGGTCGTAAAGGGCGAAGGCCCCGTCGCCAAGGAACGCATGAAAGCCCGCACGGAAGCTTGGGAAAAAGGCGCCTGGGTCCGCGAAGCCGCGATGGCTCACGCCGCCAAGCAAGCCGCCCGCAGACAGAAGGAAGCCGCCAATGGCTAACGAGAAAAAAGAATGGCCGTTATGGGAAGTGTTCATCCGCGCGAAAAACGGCCTGTCGCATCGTCACGCCGGATCCGTGCACGCCCCTGACGCCGACATCGCGCTGCGTCACGCCCGCGACACCTACACGCGCCGGATGGAAGGCGTGAGCATTTGGGTGATCCGCTCGGCCGACATCGCGGCCTCGGACCCGGCGGACGCCGGCCCGATCTTCGAACCGGCGGAATCCAAGGTGTATCGCCATCCCACGTTCTATGTGGTCCCCGACCACATCAAACACATTTAGTTCGTTAAATTCATGACGGCTAACGAAGCCCTTTTCGATTACGCGCTCCGGCTCGGCGACGATGCGCTGATTCTGTCTCAGCGTTTGGGCGAATGGTGCGGCCATGCGCCCGCGATAGAAACGGACCTGACCCTCACGAACGTCGCTCTGGATCTCATCGGCCAGGCGATGCTGTTGCTGGGCTATGCCGGGGAAGTGGAGGGGAAGGGGCGCGATGCCGACAAGCTCGCCTTCCATCGGGACGCCACCAAGTACCGCAATTGCCTTCTTGTCGAGCAGCCGAACGGCGACTTTGGGCGCACCATCGCGCGGCAGTTCATTTTCTCCACGTACCAGCGCGCGCTCTACCAGGAACTCACGCGCTCGAGCGACCGCCGCCTCGCCGAAATCGCGGCCAAGGCCCTCAAGGAAACCATCTATCACGCCGATCTTGCGGCCGAGTGGGTCATCCGCCTGGGTGACGGGACCGAAGAGAGCCATGAGCGCATGAAAGCCGGCTTCGAGTGGTACTGGCGTTTTGTCGAGGAACTGTTCACCGCCGAGCCCGCCGACGCGGCGCTGATCGGCGCGGGCATCGCGGTCGATCCGGCCAAGCTGCGCGCGCCGTTCGATGCGGCGCTGGCGGCGACCTTCGCCGAGGCCACGCTGGCGCTGCCGAAATATCCGCGCCCCATAACCGGCGGGCGCAAGGGCCGCCATTCCGAACATCTCGGGCATCTGCTTGCGGAGATGCAGTTCCTGCCGCGCGCCTATCCCGACGCCGTGTGGTGAGCCGATGACTTGGCGCGACCGCGTCATGGATGTGCTGTCTCACGTAGCCGACCCTGAAATTCCCGTGGTTTCGGTGGTCGATCTGGGAATCGTGCGCGGTGTGAAGGACGATCCGAAGAGCGTCGTGATCACCACCACCTACAGCGGCTGCCCGGCGACGCAGGTCATCACCTCGGATATCCGCAAAGCGCTGGACGACGCGGCCCTGAACGATGTGAAGATCGAGATCGCGCTGTCGCCGCCGTGGACCACGGATTGGATCACCGAAGCGGGGCGCAAGAAATTACAGGCCTACGGCATCGCACCGCCGCCCAAGGGCAGCGGCGCGCCGGGCCTCAAGAATGCCCAGCCGGCCACGTGCCCGCGCTGCGGTTCGATCAAGACCCGCGAGGTCAGCCGCTTCGGTTCGACCCCGTGTAAAGCCCTCTGGCAGTGTGAAACCTGCCGTGAGCCGTTCGATCGCTTCAAGTGTCACTAAGAGAGAAACGATGTCCGTTGGATTCCATCAGCTGAAGATCGCCGACGTCCGCCGGGAAACCTCGGACGCGGTGTCGATCCTGTTTCAAATCCCGGAAGAACTGAGAGAGAAATTTCAGTTCCGCCCCGGCCAGCATTTGACTCTTAAGGTCGATATCGACGGCGAAGAAGTGCGCCGCAACTATTCCGTCTGCGTGGCGCCGCATGAGAACGAGCTGCGCATCGCGGTGAAGGAAGTGCCGCAGGGGCGTTTCTCGAGCTGGGCGAACCGCGAGATCAAGGCCGGCCACGTCATCGACGCCATGCCGCCGCACGGCAGCTTCACCTGGACCTTCGAGAAGGGAAAGAAGCGCCGCTACCTGCTCATGTCGGGCGGTTCGGGCATCACCCCGATCCTGTCGCTGCTCAAGACGGGCCTGCGCGAAGAGCCGGACAGCGAGTTCGTGCTGTTCTACGGCAACCGCGCCAGCCACACGATCATGTTCCTGGAAGAGCTCGCGAACCTCAAAGACCGCTACATGTCCCGTTTCGAGCTGTACCACTTCCTCGACGAGGAAGAGGGCGAAGTGGAACTGTTCAACGGCCGCCTCGACCTGCCGAAAGCGACCGAAGCCTTGAATCTCCTTGTCGGCGCGCGTCCCATCGATGCGGTGTTCATCTGCGGCCCCGGCCCCATGATGACCGCCGCCGAGGAAGCGGTGAAGAAACACGGCATCCCGGCCGAGAAGGTCATGATCGAACGCTTCACCGTCGACGGTCTCCCCGCGCCCGCCCAGGATCCGTCCATCGCGGCGCTGGAGAAGAAGGCCCAAGGATCGAAAGTACAGGTCCGCATCGACGGCCGCCTGCGGACGCTGGCCTACGACGCCGCCAAGGGCAGCATCCTGGAGAACGCGCGCAGCGCCGGGTTGCCGGCGCCGTTCGCCTGTAAGGCGGGCGTGTGCGCCACGTGCAAGGCGAAGGTGGTTGAAGGCGAAGTGCAGATGAAGACCAACTATGGTCTCGCGCCCGAAGACCTCGCGCAGGGCTTCGTGCTCACCTGCCAGGCGTTCCCGGTGTCCGATAAAGTCGTCTTGGACTACGACGTTTAGTTTTTGGCGCGTGCTTAACGTCTGGTCTTCTTCGACGGCACCGGCAGGCCCTTGAGCCCGCCGATCATCAGATCGCTCATCAGCTCGGAAATGGAATCCACCGAGGCCGGTCCCTTGGGATCGAACCATGTGTGGGTCCAGTTCAGCATGCCGTAGAACAGCATCGCGGCGGGGCGCAACAGTTCGGGCCGCGCTTTCAGCTGGGGCTGTATCTCGGCGACGAGATCGACCACCAGCTGGATCAGGCGGCGCTGGCGTCCGACGATGATGTCGCGGCGGTTCGGCGGCAGGTGATAGAGCTCGTTGATCAGCACTTTGTGACGCGCCGCGGCCCCCACATACAGGTGCATGAAGGCGTGGATGAGCGCGTTGAGCTTGTCGGAGGCGCTGGCGCCGTCCATGGCCGCGATCCCCGAGGCGGCATTGCTCAGGGTCTTGATGTGCGAGTCCATGGCTTCGAAGAGGATGTCCTCCTTCGAAGGGAAATAGTGATAGATGAGCGACTTCGAGGTTTTGCAGGCGGTGGCGAGATCGGCCACCGAGGCGCCGAGAAAGCCCTTTTCCGCATAGAGCTGCAGCGCACGTTCAATAATGAACTCGCGCCGGTCATTGAAATCTGACGCCTGCGTACGTGCCATATAAAGGTAGCCCCCTCGCGGGGGATTCGTAGGCTATCTGACCCGAGGTATCAACCCTGGGAAAGAAAGTTACGAGCCTCGCTTCAAGTCGGTGAGCGGGACATAGCCGCCGGAGCGCTGGGGACGGCCCGGTTCGACCGCCGCGAGGGGTGTGACCTCCCGCATGGTGGCGCGGCTCTGTTTGGCCAGGATCTGATATTCAACCGTGCCTTGGGCTTTCCACGCGATCTCTTGTTCGGTCAGCGCCCGGATGATCTTTGCGGGAATTCCCGCCGCCAGCATGCGCGCAGGGATTTCGAAGCTCGCTTTGACGAAGCTGGCGGCGGCGACAAAAGCCTCCTCGCCCACGACGGCGCGGTCCATCACCACCGCGTTCATGCCCACCAGCGCGTTCCGTTTCACGAGACAGCCGTGAAGGATCGCGCCGTGGCCGATGTGGCCGTTCACTTCCACACGCGCCGCGGCGCCCGGGAAGGAATGCATGACGCAGTTATCTTGGATGTTCGCGCCTTCCTCGAGGGTCACCGTTCCGAAGTCGCCGCGTAAAGACGCGCCGGGACCGACATAAACGCCGGGCCCGACGATGACGTCGCCGATCAGAACGGCCGTCGGATGCACGAAGGCCGTCGGATCGACGACGGGAATGAAGTTTTCGAACGCATAGACCGGCATAAAGAACCTTGTGTTAGTCGGCGCTGCTCCAGCCCTCGATGACGTCCACCCACTTCTTGAGGAAGGTGTTGGTCTGGTGACCGTCGATCACGCGGTGGTCGATGGTGAGCGAGACGTAGGCCATCGGACGGATCTGGATCGTATCTTGTCCATCGACTTCGCGCACGACCACACGTTTCTCCAGCTTGCCGATGCCGAGGATGGCCGACTGCGGCTGGTTGATGATGATCGGGGCCGCCAGGAGGCTGCCCGACACGCCGTGGTTGGAGATGGTGAAGGTGCCGCCCGAGACGTCGGCGCGCTGCAGCTTGCCGGCGCGGGCGCGGTTGGTGAGATCGGCCAGCTGACGCGAGATTCCGTTCAGCGAGAGGGTCTGCGCCTTGTGGATCACGGGCACGACCAGGCCGTCGTCGCCCAAGGCGGTGCCGACGCCGATGTTGAGGTCGTCGAACACTTCAACCGCGTCCGCGTGCCAGCGGCTGTTGATGACCGGGACGGTCTGCAGCGCTTCGACGCAGGCCGCGACGACATAGGCGGTGTAGGTGAGGTTGGCGTAGTCGGCGCCGCCCTTGGCCTTCTTCTTTTTGCGGTCCGCGATGATGGCGCTGAAATCGACTTCGAACACGGCCGTCACGTGCGGCGCGGTGGCGACGCTGCTGGCCATGTGCTCGGCAATGGCGCGGCGGATGTTGGTGTGCGCGATCAGGCGGCCGCCGGCGGTCGGCGTACCTTGCGGCTTCGCGGCGGCGGGCGATGCGGCGCGCGCGGGAGCCGCCTTGGCGCCGCCGCTCTGCACATAAGCAAGCACGTCCGTATGGGTGACGCGGCCGCCGCGGCCGGTGCCCTCTATGTGCTTCGGATCGACATTGTGCGCGGCGATCAGGCGGCGGACGGTCGGCGAGAGACCGAGCGCGGGGCCTGCGTCACCGGCCTGCGCACGGTCACGCGCCGCGCGCGGCGCCGGCGGCGCCTTCGCGCCGGCGACCGTGGCCGCGGCGACGGGCGCCGGAGCAACTTGAGGAGCGCCGGACGAGATGCGTCCGATGAGCGCGCCCGGCGCGACATCGGCGCCGACTTCGATCGGCAGATGTTCGAGCGCGCCGGCGGCGGGCGCGACGATTTCCATCGTCACTTTATCCGTCTCAAGCTCGGCGACGGCTTCGTCCACCTTCACTTGCGTCCCGGCGGCTTTCAGCCAACCCTTGAACTTGAAGCGCGTGCCTTCGGTCTGTTCGGACGGAACGATGATATCGGTCATGGCGCCCCCTAGAACGTCACGAGATCGACGATGGCGTCGCGGATCGTCTCGACGCCCGGGACGGCGGCTTGCAGCAGCACCGGATTATAAGGGCTCGGGATATCCGGCATGGTGAGGCGCTCGGGCGGCGCGTCGAGATCGAGGAAACATTCGCGGCTGACGACGGCGAGGATTTCCGCGCCGAAACCCGCGGTGGCGTTGTCTTCGTGTACGACCAGGCAGCGCTTGGTCTTGCGCACCGATTCAAGCACCGCGTCCTTGTCCCACGGCATCAGCGTGCGCAGGTCGATGACGTCGGCGGTGTAGCCCGACGCCTTCGCGGCGTCTTCGCAGCGGTCGACCATGGCGCCCCAGGCGACCAGGGTGATGTGCTCGCCGGTCATGGTCTTGGCGGCCTTGCCGAACGGAACGACGTAGTCGTCGCCCGGGTACGGACGGCGCGACCAGGCGTGGTCGAGCATCGCGCGGTGTTCGAAGAACACCACCGGATCGTTGCCGCGCAGGGCCGCGCGCAGGAGGCCGACGGCGTCTTCGGCGTTGGACGGCACCGCGACCTTCCAGCCGATCGCGTGCACCCACTGCACTTCGTTGGTCTGGCTGTGCCACGGATCGCCGCACTTCGAGAATCCGCCCGCCATGCGCACGACCATCGGCGCGGCGAAGCGGTTGCCGGTCCGCCAACGCAGGGTGCCGCAGTCATTGAGCTGCTCGACGGCGGGCTCGGCGTATTTGCGGAACTGGATTTCCGGAACCGGCAACAGCCCGGCCATGGCCATGCCGACGGCGCGGCCGATGATGCCTTCTTCCGAGAGGCTGGTGTCGAACACGCGCTGGTCGCCGAACTTTTCCTGCAGACCCATGGTCACCGCGTGCACGCCGCCCTTGGGGCCGACGTCTTCGCCGAACAGGACCATCTTCGGGTTGGCCGCGAGTTCGACTTCAAGGGTGCGGCGGATGGCCGTGACCATGTTGATGCGCGGACCTTGCGGATTGGCGATTTCGGTCGAGGCCGGGAACCGGTGGCCCGCGGCGGCGAGACCGCCGATCTGCTGGACTTCGGGCTTTCCAGTCTCATCGACTTCGGCGAACACGTGGCGCTTGAGTTGCCTGGGATCGAGATTCGGACGGTTCGAAGCGGCTTCGAGGGCGGCGTCGACGTCGCGGCCGGCTTGTTTTTCCAGCTCCGCCCACTTCTTTTCCGAGAAGACGGACGGCACGAGGAAGGCTTTCAGCTTCGGCAGCGGATCGCGGGTCTTTTCCTGCGCGATACGTTCGGCGCCCTTGTAGGCCTGCGTATCCTGGCCCGAATGACCGGCGAGACGCGGCACGGTGAGACGCAGGAGCGCGGGGCCCTGGCGGTCGCGCACATGGATCGTCGCCTCATTCACAAGGCGCGCGGCTTCGGCCGGATCGGTGCCGTCGCCGTTGAAGATGGTGAGGTTCTTGAAGCTCGCGAGATTGAGCGCGATGTTGGCGCCCGGCGTCTGGAAGGTGGACGGCACCGAGATGCCGTAGCCGTTGTCTTCGATGTAGAACAGCATCGGCAGCTTGAGGGTGGTCGCGATGGTGAGCGAGGCCCAGAAGCCGTTGGTGGCGACAGAGGCGTCGCCGCCGAGCACGACGGCGATGGCATTGCCGACGTTCTTGTCCTTCAGCACATTCCGATAATATTCGATGGCCTGCGCCCAGCCGGCCGTCGGCGTGTACTGCGTGCCGACGCCGCCCGCCATCGGCAGGCCTTTCGCGCCGCCCGGGTTCGGGAAGTTGAACACCGTGCCGACATCCTTGCCGTCGCTGTAGCCGCCGACCTTCATCAAGGTCGCGGCCATCACTTCTTCGAGCGGGATTCCAAGGCCCAGCAGCAGGGGACGCGAGCGGTAATAACCCGCGGCGGCGTCATAGGCGTGTGTCAGACGCTGCGAAAGGATGATCTGCGCGAGGTCATGGCCGCGGCCCGAGAACTGGTAGAACATCCTGCGTTCGGGCAGCAGCTTCTGCTCCTCGATGTCGTCGAGGCGGCGCGACAGAAACAGCGCGCGCGCCACCTTTTCCCAATCCACACTCGCCGTGACGTTATGATCGGCTGTGACGGCCTGAATCTTGGCCATGCGGTATCCTCCCAAACATTCCTGACCCTTGGGGAAAGTGTACCGGGGGAGCCGGGGGGCGATCTCGGCGAAATCATGAGCAATTTCATATAAATAGTGATATAATCACACTCAGTTGTCATAAATAGTGTGAATTTCACTATGATCGAGCTCGATAGCGCCGATATCCGCATCCTCAAGCTTCTGCAGGGCGAGGGGCGGATCGCGATCGTGGATCTGGCCGAGCGCGTGAATTTGTCGGCCACCGCGTGCCACAAGCGCATCGACAAACTGGAGAAAGCCGGCGTGATCGCCGGCTACGGCGCGAACGTGTCTTTGCGCGCCATCGGCTACCAGGTGGAAGCCTTCGTCGCCGTGACCATCGACCGCCAAGCGAAGGTGACCGCCGACAGCTTCATGGTCGAGATCAAGAAGCTGGAAAATTTGCGCGCCTGTTATCTGCTGTCGGGCGACACCGACTTCCTTCTGCATGTGATCGCGCCGGACCTCGACGCCTATACGCGCGGCGTCTTGAACCAGATCATGACGCTGCCGGGCGCGCAGGCGGTGCGCACATCCTTCGTCCTGGACAAGATGGTTTCAACGGCGCCGCTGACGCCGCTGGCGCCGGCCTGATTATTTGCGCGGCAGCGGCAGCGCGGTCGTCATTTTGACCTCGGAGAGACTCACGAAGGTCGAGGCTTCCCGCACACCGGGAATGCACGAGAGCTTCTTGAAGTAGAAATCCTCGTAGGAATGAAGATCCGGCGTGACGACACGCAGGAGAAAGTCGAAGTCGCCGAGCAGGACGTGGCATTCGAGCACTTCGGACATGGTTTTCATCCGTCCGGTGAAATCCCGGATGTACTGCGGATCATGCTGCCGCACGGTCACCTTCACGAAAAACTGCGTGCGCATGCCGAGCTTGACGCGGTTCAGCACCGCCACCGTCTTTTTGACGTAGCCTTCCGCCATGAGGCGCTTGATGCGGTTCGCGCAAGTTGAGGTGGAAACGCCGACAACCTCGGAAATCTCGGCGGAGGAGCGCGACGCATCTTCCTGCAATTCGGCAAGGATCTTCAGATCGACCTTATCGAGACCAGCCGCCATGAACGCTCTTAGTATCCGCGCGCGAGATCGACGGCGCCGGCGGGCTTCCGGCCGCGTTCGAGGCCGGCGACGTCCTTGAACACCTGCGGGACGATTGTCAGCGGATTGGAA
Source organism: Rhodospirillaceae bacterium (assembly GCA_041919675.1). Classification (GTDB taxonomy): domain Bacteria; phylum Pseudomonadota; class Alphaproteobacteria; order Rhodospirillales; family Rhodospirillaceae; genus SHVO01. The sequence goes on from JAYRTJ010000007.1 coordinate 33,443, forward strand.
TCCGCCGCCACATGCGGAGTGATCAGAACGTTGTCCATGCCCCATAACGGGTTATCAGGGGGCAGCGGTTCGGGCGTGAATACGTCGAGCACCGCGCCATGAAGGACGCCGGATTTGAGCGCTGCGATCAGGTCGGTCTGCACGACCGTGTCGCCGCGCCCCGCGTTGACGAAATACTTCGGGCCGGGCCGGCCGCGGCCCAGCTGCGCGAAGACCGTCTGGTCCACGAGACCGGTGGTCTCGTCGGTGCGCGGCAGCACATTCACCAGGATATCGATGCCCTCAAGGAAAGCGTCCAGCGCCGCGCGGCCCGCATGAATCGGAAACGCCGAATCCGCGCGCGCACGACGCGCCCAGCCGCTGACCTCAAATCCAAGGCTCTGGAGCGCGCGGCCGCCGGCCTGGCCCATGACGCCGGCGCCGAGCAGACCGACGCGGACGCCGGACGCCGCCGGCTGATCGGGCGGATCCCACACGCGTTGTTTCTGATGCCGCAGATAGAGCGGGATTTGCCGGTGCAAATAAAGCGCGGCGAAGGTCACATATTCGGCCATACGCGCCGAGAGATCGGGATCGACGACCCTGTAAACGGGAAGGTCCGCGCGGCCCTTCAGCGGCGCGAGGTGATCGACCCCCGCGCCGAGCGAGAAGACCGCGCGTGGATCGGGGAACTCCGTATAAAGCTTCGGGTCCGCTTTCCACGCGCAGATGACATAAGGCGAAGACAGCTTGATGGCGCCATCTTGCGGCCAGAAGTGGACCTCGCGTCCGTTCGCGGCAGCTTGGAAGTGCTCGCGCCAGGACGCAGGATCCCACGGTCCGACCGCAACGATGATCGCAAACTGGCTCAGATAAGACCTTCGGCTTTCATGGCGGCCTGGGTGTGCGGACGGGCCGCGACACGCGCCTGGAACGCTTTCAGATTAGGCCAAGGACCGATGTCGATGCCAGTGAAGTTCGACCAGTTCACGACGGTGAACATATAAGCATCCGCGATGGTGAACTTTTCGCCCGTGAGGTAGGCGCGGCCGTCGCCCAAGGACTTCTCGATGAAGTCGAAGCGGCCGGCGAGCTTTTCCTTGATGGCTTTTTTCTGCTCGTCCGTGGTGGCCGGGTTGAACAGCGGGCTGAAGGTCTTGTGGACTTCGCTGTTGGTGAAGACCAGCCATTCATTGACCCGCGCGCGCTCGAGGGTGCCGGGGCGCGGCGCGAGGTCGGAGCCGGCCTTGTTGTCGGCCAGGAACTGGGTGATGGCGGCGCCTTCGGTGAGGACTTCGCCGTTGCCAAGGCCGAGCGCCGGCACGTAGCCTTTTGGATTGATCTTGTAGAAGTCCCTTCCGTCGTCGGTTTCGTGGGTCTTGGTGGAGACCTTCACCAGGCTGAAGTTTTCGCCGAGTTCACGCAGCACGATGTGAGGTGCGAGCGAGCAAGCGCCGGGCGCGTAGTAGAGTTGATAGGACACGGTGAGAAGACTCCTGAAGTTAGAGGTTGGTGAGATCGGCCATGAGGGCCGGGACGTTGTGGTGTTTGAGATTCGGCGCGGACTGGCCGCACCAGACGGAAACCAGATCGGTGCGATTTTGCGCCCGTGCGGCGGCTTTCAATTTGCCGAGGAACCACGCCTGGATCGGATACGGCGCGACATTGCGCGGCATTTCCTCATAAAGGCGATTGCGGATCCCGCGCGCGAGGCGGCCCGAATAGGTGCGCGTGAGGACCGTATGCTGCGCGCGGCCGCTGAACAGCGCGGCGCGGTGCGCGGGGCTTGCGCCGGACTCCTCGCACGCCAGGAACGCGGTGCCGACTTGAACGCCCGCGGCGCCGAGCATCAGCGCGGCCTTCACGCCGCGCGCATCGACAACGCCGCCGGCCGCGATCACGGGCGCTTTCACGCGCGGGGCGACGATCTGCACAAGTGAGAAGGTGCCCGTGAGGGAGTCTTCGGACGAGGCGATGAAGGACACGCGATGGCCGCCGGCTTCAAGACCGGTGGCGGCGATGGCGTCCACGCCCGCTTCGTCGAGCGCGGCGGCCTCGGCAAGAGTGGTCGCCGTACCGACGGTGAGGATGCCCTTCTTGCGGCAGCGCGCGAGCTGATCGGCCGTGGGGATGCCGAAGACAAAGCTGAACACGGCGGGCGCGGCTTCGAGCATCGCTTCGAACTGATCGGCGAACGGCGCGTGCAACCGTTGCGGACGTTCGGGTTTGGCCACGCCGAGTTCGCGATAATAGGGCTCGAACAACGGCCACAGGCGCTCGAACTCAAGCTCCGTCAAGTCTTCGCCGCCCGGATCGGCGACGGAAACCCAAAGATTGAGATTGAACGGATTTGACGTACGCGCGCGGATCTCGGCGGCGAGTTTCAGGATCTCGTCCGGCGCAAGATGTTCGGCGCCGTAGGCGCCAAGCCCGCCGAGATTGGAGACGCCGCTTGCCAACAGCGGCGACGAGAGGCCGCCGCCGAACGGCCCCTGCACCACCGGGTGCCCGATCCCAAAACGCTGTGTCATGTCCATGGTCATGTCCCGACAGCTAAGCGATGTGGTTACCTTTGTAAACCAGGTGTCGTTCGGATATCGTCATTATCCGGTTTCCGGACGGTAAGTCCGTTTCCGCGCCGTCACGGATTTTTGAAGGCAGACTTTCATGGCGCTCACCGTACGCAAAAACAAATCGCCCGCGCCGCAGTGCCCGATCGGCGAGTGCATGGCGTTCCTGCGCGGCGCGTGGACGCCGGCGATCATCTGGAACTTGAGCGGCGGCGCGCGCCGCTTCGGCGAACTGCGCAGCGACATCGGAAAAATTTCCGCGAAGGTTCTCACCCACCGGCTGCGCGAGCTCGAGGACATGGGCGTGGTGCGCCGCGACGTGAAGCCGACCTCGCCCCCGTCGGTCGAATATTCGCTCTCGGACCTCGGCAAGGACCTGATGCCGGCCATCGCCGCCATCGTCAGCGTCGGCCACCGCCTGAAAAAGCGCTCAGCCCGCCGCCCCGCGGCCGAGCTGCGGCGCTAAACTGCTGCAATCAAAGCAAGAATCGGCCAGGCGAGATTTCCGTTTTGCGGCGCCTTTTGGGGCTGTTTTTTGACGGACCCTGACCGGCGTCAAGCTAAGTCATTGAAACACATGTGAAAATATCCACCCTAATCCCGCCTTGAATTCCGATTACAGAAATATGACCTATAGGCCGGGGCTGATGGGGAGTAGTGGGAGTTTTATGCAGAACTTAGGTGCGTTATCCGGGCTGGATCGCGAACTCGCCAAAATCGCGACACGGATCAAGAATTTCAAATCCTGGACGAGCAGCATCGGCGCCATCTGCGAATCCTCGCAGTTCCTGGCGCGGCGCATGCGCAACGCCATCAGCGACCCAAGCCTGCCGATCCTCGAACTCGGCGCGGGCTTCGGTTCCGTGACGGCGCTGCTGCCCGAATCCGCGGTGAGCGTCGAGCGCGAGAAGACGCGCTACGAGCACCTGAAGAAAATTTTCCCGGAGCGCACGGTCCTCGACACCTGCGCGCTGCCGGCGCTCGCGCACCTGTCCACGCCGACCGTCGTGGTGAGCAGCATTCCGAGCGTGAACAATTCCGAGTTTGAATTCCTGCGCGACGGCATCGCGCAAGCCTACAAGGCCGGCATGATCGCCGAGCTCGTCACCTACACCTATTTCCCGCACGATCCGTTGGCCGGCATCTTCGCCAAAAGCGAACTCGCCGGGCTTGAAGTGCTGAACGTTCCGCCTGCGTTCGTCTGGAAATATTCATGAGCGAACGGGCGCTCGGCTCGGCTCCCCGCATTGCCGTCCGGCTGGCGCTCGCACTTGTCTTCGTCGCCGCGGCGGCCATCTATAGCGTCGTCTACGAAGATCCCTATGTCGCGCTGCTGATTTTGCCGTTCTTCGCGTTGGGCGTCGCGCGCGGCAAACACCCGGTGATCCTCGCGACCCTGTCGCTTCTGCCGGCGGCCATTCTTCTGGCCGTCAGCGTCGGCAAGGCTTTTGTCACCAATATCCCGTTGGTCGCCTACGACCATTTTTTCCTGCGCGGCAACGTGCTGATGCTGGCCTACAATGACTGGCGCGTGGCGTCGGGCGTCCTGCTCACGCTGGCCGCGATCTTCTTTTATGCAAAAGCGCTGCTGGCCGGCCGCGGCACTTTCACCCTGTTTGAAAAAAGCGGCGTCGCCGCGCTCGTGCTGGTGTCGGGCTTTTGCATTTATGCGATGCGCACCGAGCCGCAGATCGCGATCTGGGATCCCGCGCTGACGCTGCCCACCATCAAGACCTTCGTGAAATCGACGCAGGCGCCGAGTCCGCAGCTGCACCTGCTCGCGAATGCCGAAGCGGCCCAGCCGCCGGCGGAGCACCACGGCCTGACAGCGCCGGCCGAACGTCCGGACATCTTCTTCCTGCTGCAGGAATCCACGTTCCTGCCCGAAGTGCTGCAGCCGGAACATAAGTCCAAGCACATGTTCGCCGGCCCGGCCGCGCAGCGCGGCCCGCTTAAAGTGCATACATATGGCGGCGGCACGTGGCGCACGGAGTTCTCGCTCACCACCCAGATGCGCCCGCAGGAGTTCGGCGGCGACGGCCTTTACGTGTTCCATCAGCTCGAAGGCCGCGTGCACCGCTCGATCTTCACCGAACTGAAGAAGCTGGGCTACCGCACCGTCGTTTTCTATCCGGTGCCGGGATTCTTCATCAACGCCGCGCCGTTCTACGCCTCGATCGGCGTGGATGAGTTCTACGACGCGCAGTCGCTGGGCATCGCCACCGGCTGGGATTGGAAGATCCCCGACGAAGCCTTCTACAAGGCGATGCTGAAGAAGCTGGAAGGTTCGGACAGACCTGTCGTCGCCTTCATGCTGACCATCAGCCAGCACGGCCCGCACGCGACGCAGGACCCGATGGCCGATTACGTGCAACGCTTCGACACCGCCGACAAAGCCTACGGCGATTTCATGGACGCCCTGAAAGCGCGCGGCCGCCGCGCCGGCGTGGTGACCTTCGGCGATCACCAGCCGGAATTCACGCTGCGCTTCATCAGCAGCGAGAAGGCGCGCCATCTTACGACCTACGACGTGCGCTGCGTCAATTTCAGCTGCGACGGCGACAGCGACAATCCCGTGCCGAAGCCGCTCGACATCGTGATGCTCGCGCCCGCCGCGCTGGAGCGTTTTGGATTTGGCCTCGACGACCTGTCGCTCGCGCAGCGCAAAGCCTTTCATAACTGCGAAGGCGACACGGACGCCTGCGTCCAGGACGAGCGCCTCGAGTTCAACACCGCCTTCTCTCATTACTTCGAATAGTCATGAGCGCGCGGCGGATCCTCGTCATTTTCAATCCCGCCGCCGGCGGCGCCCGCCGTCCCCGGTTTGACAGCGTCGTCGCGCAGCTCGAAGCCGCGTCGTGCCGGGTGGACGTCGTCGAGACCACGGGGCCCGGCCACGCCGAGACCTTGGCGCGCAATGTCACACCCGCCGCTTACGATGTCGTGGCCGCCTGCGGCGGCGACGGCACCGTGAACGAAGTCATCAACGGCCTCGAAGGCAAGGACGTCGCGCTCGGGATCATTCCGCTGGGCACGGCGAACGTGCTTGCCGAGGAAATCGGGCTCGTGCGCACACCGGAGAAAATCGCCGCGGCGCTGTCGCACGGTCCGATCCGCACCGTGCATGTGGGACGCGCCAACGGCCGCCGCTTCACGATGATGGCCGGCGTCGGTTTTGACGCCGTGGTGGTGAGCCGCGTTTCGCTGAAGCTGAAAAAATTTCTGGGTCCGCTCGCCTACGTATGGGAATCCATGCGCCAGGCCGCGCAGTACGGCTTCCAGGCCCATGAAGTGACCATCGACGGCGTCGCCTACCGCCCGGTGTCGATGGTGGCCTGCAAGGGCCGCCGTTACGGCGGGCCCTTCATCGCGGCGCCCGACGCCTCGCTGGGGGAGGACAAGTTCCATGTGGTGCTGATGAACGGCCGCGGCTGGCTCAGCGTCATTCGTTACGCACTCGCCCTGGCCTTTGGAAAAGTCACCGCCTGGCGGGATGTGCAGCTCGTGGCGGGCCGCGAGGTCATCGTGCGCGGCGGCGCCGGTCAGCCGGTGCAGGCGGACGGCGACATTGTCGCGACTTTGCCGTTACGCATCGCCCTGGATCCGCACCCCGTGCGCCTCGTGTATCCGGCCTAAGCGGGAACCGGGGCCCCGCGTCAAAGCGCCCGTCCCCTTCGTTACAATCACACACCGTTTTTAGCTTGTGCGCGCAAGTGCGCCGTCGTTGACTGCCCCCAATTCCGGGGGAGGACACGATTTTGCGAAGCGTTATGTGCGGCCGCGCGGCCCTTGGCCTGGCCGCCTTTTTCATGCCCGCTTTTTTCATGGCCGCCGAGGTCCGCGCGCAGGACGCCGCCGGCTCGACACAGGTTTACGACCGCGCCTATTTCGAGCGCTACGATACGGTGACCGCCGAGGACATGGTGCGGCGCGTGCCCGGCACCTCGTCCATCCTCGACGCGCTCAACGCCAACAACAATCAGCAGCAGCGCGGCTTCGGCTCGTCGGGCGACCAGATCCTGCTCAACGGTAAACGCTTCGCCGGCAAAGGCCAGATCCTCGCGGCGCTGAAGCGCATTCAAAGCGCGAACGTGCTGCGCATCGAGTTGATCCGCGGCAACAACGCCGACGCCAACGTCCAGAGCGAGGGGCTGATGGTCAACGTCGTCCTGGAAGAAGGCGCGAGCACGGGCTCCGGTTCGTGGCAAGCCGCCTTCCGCTTCAATGATAACGACGTCTATGACGGCGACGGGCTGATTTCCTACAGCGATAGCGTAGGTTCGCTCGATTACATTGTCAGCGTGCGACGCGACGCCTGGAACCGCGGCTATCCGTACTGGCGCGAACTCACCAAGACCGAGCGCTATTTCTATCCGAACGGCGTGGTCCGCGAACTGCGCAGCGACCGTGCGCGTTATATCCAGAACCAGTACACGCTGACGGCCGACCTCACCTACAACTTCGAGAACGGCGACATCCTGCGCCTGAACGGGTCCATGGAGCCGCGTGAAGCCGACAGCGACAGCGATATCGGCCTCACGCGTTACAACCCGTCGGGCGCGCCGGTCCTCAATGCGACGGAGATCAAGCGCGGCCATCAGGGGTGGCAGAACAAGTGGGAGATCGGGGGCGACTATGAGGCTCTGATCGGCGCAGGCCGCTTGAATATCCTGTTCATTCATTCCTACACGCGCGTTCCCAACGACGAGTACCGCAACATCCTCAACGGGAACGTCGTTACCGAGTTAAACCGGAACATTCGCGTTCCGACGAATACCGAATCCATCGTGCGCCCGACCTTCGCCTTCCCGCTCGCCGCGGGACAGACGCTGGAACTCGGCGGCGAAGTTGCGCGCAACGTGCTTCAGCAAAAACTGCGCCCCTTCTTCGACCGCAACGGCGACCTGAAGGTCGAAGAAATCGCCATCCCGACCGGCAACGCGCGCGTGCAGGAAATCCGCGGCGAAGCCTTCGCCAATCATACGTGGCAGATCACATCGAACCTGTCGCTGAACAGCTCGGTCATCGTGGAGATGTCGCGCATCTCCAACAATTTCCCAGGCAGCGGCAAGCACACCTATGTCTATCCCAAGCCGCGCGCGGACCTGCGCTATGACATCACGAAGTCCGATCAGCTGCGCTTCAAGATCGGCCGCAAGGTGGGCCAGCTCGACTTCGACCTGTTCGTGCCCCAGTTCGACCTGGTGGACAACGAGATCGACGAAGGCAATCCGGGCATCCGGCCGGAACGCCAGTGGGAGTTCGAAACCGGCTACCAGCGCCGCCTGCCGAACGATCAGGGCCTGATCGAAGCGCGCGCCTTCTACAACCGGATCGAAGACCACATCGGCTATGTCCTGTTCCGCGTCGAGCCGGACGGCACGCGCGTGTCGGCCCAAGGCAATATCGGCACGGCTGAACACTATGGCGCCGAGGTCAAAGCCAGCGTACGCATGGCGGCGATCGGCTTGCCGGACGTGACTCTCGACGCGCGTTACCTGCGCCAACGGGCGGAAGGCGCCGACCCCTTTCTCGGCGGCAAGCACCGCGTCGGCGAAACGCAGGCCGCCGACAATATCTGGGATCACGAATTGCAAATGGGCTTCCGCCACGACGTGACGGCGTGGGGCTTCAACTACGGCGTCAATTACCGCGCGTTCGGGGGCGAACGCCTGTTCAGCGACATCCGCGTCTATAGATGGTCCGCCTCGGGCCCGCGCCTGGATGCCTTCGCCGAGAAGACCCTGACGCCCCGCCTGACGATGCGCGTGGAAGGCTATGGCCTGATGCCGCAGCGGACACGGGAATTCCAGCGCCGCGTCGTCTACGCCAATGACGCGATCGCCGGCACGATCTCACGTACGGAGAACTATGTGACCGAATGGGACCGCATGTTCATGATCAGCCTGCGCGGCACCTTCTAAGTTTTATTTGGCGCATGTCCTTATCGGAAAACCGGCTTCCACTTTTCCGGGACACGCGCTAGGCCACCAGCCAGCCGTTCAACGTCAGCCGCTGGTCCTCAAGGGCCGACGATGGGCATTGAATGGGCGTGACCTCGTGCTGGATGTAGCTCGGGAATACCATGAGGCCATTGCCCGGCGGGTCGATATCGGCCACGAGGTCGCCGAAGGAATGCGTGCCTTCGTGGATCACGGTCCTGTAGAGCTTGAGATGCCCGCCGGTGAACCGCTTCGGTTCGCGGTGGAAATAATAGACATAAGTGACGGTGCGATGCGCGATGTCCGGCAGACCGTTGTCCGTGTGGGTATTGAAATAATCACCGTCGCCGTGCGCCGATAACTGCAGCTCCATGGAGCGGAAGTTGATCGGCGGCATGCCGATGGCGGCGAAAATCCGCGGCATCGCTTTGAACAGCGCCTGACCGATCATGGGCGCGACATCGGCGACATTGTCCAGGATGCGCGAGCGGCGGAGTTCGTAATCAGGCTTGAATTCGCCCTGATTGCCGACCAGTGAGACCGTCGAGTCCCGAAACTCGGCTTCATGCGCGAGCGCATGAGCCATCGCGCGCTCAACTTCTTCCGGAGACAGGAAATTCTCGATCAGGCAATAGGGCGGGTCCATCTCGATGCCCACGATCTCGCGCGCATGCAGTTCGATGGGCTGATTCTCGGGGCTCTTGAAGGAAAGCTTGAGGTCGGGCGCATCGGCCGGCGTGTTCACGCATACGCCGACGGCGCGCGCCGTGACTTCATCGCCCGGCATCTGGGTGGCGACGCGATTCCCATCACGAAGGCGCAAGGTCGCTAACTGCACACGCATTCTCCCGCTCGCCCGGTCAAGGCGCCGGGCCCGGCTTTTTTAGCCGGTCGCCGCGAGGGCTGCTAGACGTCGCGGGTGTCGATGGTGACGTCGGTGGCGACGGCGGACTTCGGATCGTGCGGGTTGGCCACGACCCTGTAATCGGACCGCCAGGTTTTGGCGGTGACGTCGAACCGCAGGTAACCGCGCTGGGCGCCGTTCAGGTGATCGACGTGGCCGTTGAAATCCCGGGCCGCGCGCATGGCCTCATACCAAGGGCAATGGGAGGCGATCGACGTACCGCAGAAGTTGTGACCCACGCGCGGGGATTTCGGGTCCCAGGGGTCCTTGTGGATGCGCATGGCGGCCGCGCTGTGCCAGTCGCCGCTGACGACCACGGGATTGGAGATGCCGGCCATCACATCGATCAGCCGCTGGCGTTGGACCGGATAACCGTCCCATTGATCCATATTCACGTACGGCACGTCGCCCGGCCCGTTGTAGCGAAACGGCGCGAACCAGGTTTGCGACGCGATGACGTTGAACGGCGCCTGCGAACGGCGCAGCTCGTCGACCAGCCAGCGCTCCTGCGCCGGCCCCGTCATGGTGAGAGTCGGATCGGCCAGGGCCTCGCAGCTCCGCTCGCCGGGATCGCGCGGGCCGCACACCTGATCGGAGCGGTACTGGCGCGTATCGAGCATATGCACCTGCGCCGGGCCAAAGCGATATGTGCCGTAGAGCTGCAGATGTGAATCAACACCGCTCACCGTCGGCGGCTCTTCCAGCGGCATATGCTCATAGTAGGCCTGGAGCGCCGCGATCTTGCGCACCTTGAACTCGAGGGGCGTTTGCGCCCAAGGATCTTGCGGAATATCCCCGGCCCAATTGTTGTCGATCTCATGATCGTCGACCGACACGATCCACGGCGCGGCGGCGTGCGCGGCTTGCAGGGCCGGCTCGCTCTTATAGAGCGCGTAGCGGTTCCGGTAGTCCCACAGGCTCACGGTCTCGGGCCCATTGTGCGAGCGGATATTCTCCCAGCTCACATCGAAGCCGCCGACATTGGCTTTACGCGGACCGGGCGCGGTCGCCGCGCCTTCATAGATATAGTCGCCGATGTGGATGACGCAGTCGGGCGTCCACGCGGCGATATCGCCGTACGCCGTGAAGAGGCCGGCCTCGTAGGCCTGGCAGCTTGCGAGCGCGAGTTTCGCACCTGCCGCGGCGGGATCGGCCGTGCGGGTGCGCCCGATGGGGCTCTCGTCCGCGCCGTAGGTGAATTGGTACCAGTACTCGCGCCCCGGCTCCAAGCCGCGCAACACGACGTGAACGGAATGCGCCTTGGCGTCGGAGGTTTCGGCGATGCCCTCGCGCACCGTCTTGCGCATGGCTTGATCGGCGCACAGCCGGTAGCGCACACCGGCTTTGCCTGGAGGCATACCGCCGCCGCGCAACGGGTCGGGCGCAAGGCGCGTCCAAAGAACGATCCCGTCGGGCCGGGGGCTGCCGGACGCGACACCGAGGGTGAAATGATATTTGTCGGATTGAGCGAAGGCACGGGCGGTCGAGAGCGTGAGGCCGCCCGCGGCCATGAAGAAACGGCGTGAGATCACAGCAGCCCTCCCCAAAAGCGTCTGGGGCGGATCCTAAATGGATCCGCCCTGTTTTCGAAGCCTAGAACTGGTAGGCGTACTGCAGATAGAACGACCGCGGCTTACCGTAGAATTGGTAGGTGTAGTAGTACGACGGGTCGTTGACGCCGATCTCGCCGCGCACGCCGGCGCGGTGGAACGACTTGTCCGCGGCGCCGCCGCGCTCGGAGTACGTCTTATCCAGGATGTTGACGGCGCGCAGCAGGAAGCGGTGCTGCATCTCTTCGCCGAGGTAGTACTGGACCGAGCCGTTGAGCACGAAGTAGTTGCCGAAGTTGACGTCCGGGTTGGTGCGATTGCCTGCCGCGTCGACGAAGCGCGCCGCATTGTTCTGGACATAGAGCCACTCCGGACCCTGCCAGCGCGGATTGAGCGCGATCACCCAACGTTCGGTCGGGGTGTAGGTCATGAGGGCCGAGATCATCCACTCCGGACGTTCGCCCGCCTGACGGGCCCGGTTGGCGCCCGCAGCGCCCGGAACCACGGTTGTCAAAGCCGCGCCCGTGCCCGCGCGCAAAGCCATCAGGCCGAAGATCGGGTTCGGCTCAAGCGATTCCTGCTTGGTGAAGCTGACGTCAGCCTGGATCCGATCGAGGTCGACGGAGACATCCAGGGTATAGCCCTTGATGTTCTGCTGCGCCTTCGTGTTGAAGAACGCCGTGCTGAGACCCGTGAGGCCGAAGCTTGCGAACGTGCGGCAGAACTCCACCGGCGTGATGATGTTCGGGTTGATCGTGCGCGACGGATCGACACCCGGACACACGTCGCGGATCGCGGCGCTGCCGAACAGGTTCGTGATGTCGGTGGTGAAGTAACCCGCTTCGACGTTGAAGGTGCCGCCCATGACGTCGCCGTTGATCCCGACGCCGGCGGCGTAGGTTTCGACTTCCTGCGGCTTGATGGTCGGATTGTTGCGGGTATTGCCGAACAGCCCGGCTTCCTGGGCGCGCGGGCTGTTGTACGAGGTGCCGCCGCTGGCGCGGGCGTAGAGACCCGAACCGAATTCCTGACGGGCCGAGAACTTCCAGATCAGGTTGTCGGCGAAGAGATTGTTGAAGTCCTTGCGGGCGCCGAAGGACACGCTGGCGCCCGCGAGGACCGGGAGGTCAAGCTGCACGTCGCCATAGATGCCGGTGGTGTTGATGTGCGCTTTTGACACGCCGTAATCATCGGCCGAGGTGTCGTAGGAGGTCGTGCGCTGCACGCCCACAACCGTGGCCAGCCAATCGGTGATCCGGTACTTGCCGCGCACGTTGGCGCCGTAATCCACGAAACCGGCACGGAGCTGGGTGCCTTCGCCGTAGCCCTTCACAGGCACGCCCGAACCGAAGTTGGCGATGGTCTGTACCACCGTGCCCATCGGATCGCCGATGCGAAACGGGTTCTGGAGCGTGCCTTTGATCTGACCGTTGGCGTCGACGTAGTAGCCCTGACGCGATACGCCGTCGGCCTTGGTGCTGCCGTCCGGATTGGTCACGCAGCCCGTTGGGATATTGTTGGCGCGCGCGAAGGCTTCGAAATCCGACGCGAGCGTGAACGGACGGCCCGTCGCGGGGTTGAGAACGCTCTGCGGGATACGGCAGATCTGCACGTCGACTTCGGTGTTCCAGAGTTCGGGCGCCGAGTAATAAGCCTCGGCTTCCACCTTGAGCTTGTCGGTGACTTGGCTGTGGAACTGGAGGCTATACTTCGGGAAGTCGGCCCAGTTCGGATTGTAGACGTGGTCCGTCGGGAAGGGATCGTGGAACGAGGTGCCGACCAGCTCGGCGCCGAGACGCAGTTCGGTCTCCTCACCCATCTTCCACAGGTACTTGGCGCCGATCGACTTATATTCGTACGGGAAGTCGTGCTTGCCCCCAACTTCCAGCACGGTGTCCGAATAGGCCTCGCGATCGAAGATCGGGTTGGAGTCGGTTGCGTAGGAGCGGCCGTAGAACATCAGGCTGTGTTTGCCGTCCGCATCGATCGGGAAGGACACGTTGCCGTAGATTTCACGGGTTTTGAACGAACCGTAATAGACGCCCATGTCGCCCTTGAAGGCGCCGTCCGGCTGCTTGTACTTCACCGACACGACGCCGAGGCCGCCGTTGCCGCCGTAATAAAGGCTCTGGCCGCCGCGGAAGATTTCAACGGAGTCAATCACGCGCGGGTCGATGGCGGTCGCGCCCCAGATATCTTCCAGCGGGGTGCCGCGGTCGAAAGTGGGAACGCCGTCGACGAGAAGCAGCGTATCGCGGTCGGTGCCGCCATCGATACGAATGGTGAATTCGCCTTCGTCCGGTGAATAACCGACGTTGGCGCCGCGGATGAGACCGCCGGCCAGTTCGGCGAAGTTGGTGAAGCCGCCGGTGGCGATTTCGGCGTCGCTGATCACCTGGACCTGCGTGCCGTATTTGGAGAAGTCGACAGCGGTGTCGGAGACCGCTTCGCGGTTGATGCGCTGGCCTTCGACCATGATGGTTTCAACACCGGCGTCGGCCACCTGATGATTTTGTGCGAGTTGCTGCGTGGCCGGCTCGGCTTCCTGAACAACGGGTTCCTGCGCGCCGGCGGCGGCGCGTTCGCGCTGCGCGGCTTCCAGCTCACGCTGAGCCTGCGCCACGCGCTCCTGCGCCTCCTGAAGCTGCTGCTGCGCGGCCGCAAGCTGCCGCGACTTATCGGTGTCGGAGGCGGCCTGTGCATGCGCGATGCTCGTCAGGCTGCACGACGTCAGCAAGATTGCGGCGAATGAGGTGGCGGTAAAACGCGAGCGGCCGCGCGGTGCGGCTTCCCCGTGATGTCCATCGGACATTTCAAATATCTCCTTGGTGATTTCCCCTGCACAAGGAAAGGACGCGCCCTCGCCCACGCGCATCTCCGGCAGACACGCTGCTATACGCGCGTGAGGTGACAACGGCGTGAAGCGGACGTGACGTCGGCGTGAAGTGAGAGGCCGGGTGCGCCTGCGCCAAAACGTCACGCACTCTTCACGATGGGTTCACGCGAACAGACACCGCCGATGACGACACTGCTGTCCAACCGTTCAGTAGGGGGACCGTATTATGGCCGATCAGAACAGACGTTCATTCCTGAGGACCGCCGCGGGCGCCACCGGCGCGGGCGCGGCCCTTGCCGCTTTGCCGGCGGCCATCCGGGACGCTCTGGCCGTTCAAGCGAAGCAGGTCACGGGCACGATCAAGGATGTGAAGCACATCGTGATCCTGATGCAGGAAAACCGCTCCTTCGATCATTACTTCGGCAGCCTGCGCGGTGTGCGCGGGTTCGGCGACCGCCACCCGATCCCGCAGGAAGGCGGCGGGAATGTCTGGACCCAGTCCGACGGCGAATCCCGGATGATGCCGTTCCACCTGGACACCAAGACCACCGATGCCTTGCGCGTGCCGGGCACGCCTCACTCCTATGCCGATGCGCAGGGCGCCTGGGGTCAGGGCCGCATGACCGAGTGGCCGCGCTACAAGACGCCTTACACCATGGGCCATTATCGCCGCGACGATATCCCGTTCCAGTTCGCGCTCGCCGAGTCCTTCACCATTTGTGACCACTATCATTGTTCCGTCACCGCGGGCACCGACCCGAACCGCGTGGTGTTCTGGTCGGGCGCCAGCAACGATCCGGACCTGCGCGCCAAAGGCATCAACGCGACGGACGAACACGCCGAGCCCGACAATTTTCGCTGCTGGGTGAAGGGTGCGCTGCCGAAGCCCGGCTACACCTATGCCGGCAACAACCTGCGCTGGCCGACTCTTCCGGACATCCTTGAGAAGGCCGGCGTGAGTTGGCGCATCTATCAGGACCCGAACAACAACTGGACCGGCGCGATGCATGGCGGCCTCGCGTTCGAAAGCTTCCGCACCTGCAAGCCGGGCGACGCGCTTTACGAAAAAGGCATGAGTTGGTGGTCACTGGAGCAATTGAAGCGCGATGTCATGAACGACATGCTGCCGGCTGTGTCGTGGGTCCTGCCCTCGCCGCCCTATTCCGAGCATCCGAGCGCATCGACGCCATTGGAAGGCGCCGAGTTCACGGCGCGCGTGCTTCAGGCGCTGACATCCAATCCCGAGGTTTGGGCGAGCACGGTCTTCTTCCAGACCTTCGACGAGAACGACGGCCTGTTCGATCACCTGGCGCCCCCGGCGCCGCCGTCCTATGACCGCAACGGCGTGATGCAGGGCAAGGCGACCCTCGATCTCGCCGGTCACTACTTCCACGATCCCGACCGCAAGCACATCGCCAAGACCGACGATTGGAGCGGCCTGGTGCGCCCTTTCGGCATGGGCCCGCGCGTTCCGATGTATGTGGTCTCGCCCTGGAGCAAAGGCGGTTGGGTGACCTCGCAGGTATTCGATCACACCTCCGTCGGCCAGTTTCTGGAAAAGCGCTTCGGCGTCGTCATCCCGGCGATCACCCCGTGGCACCGGGCGGTGTCGGGCGATTTGACCTCGGCCTTCGACTTCATAACGCCGAACGATCCGACCTTCCCGAAGTTGCCGGACGTCGGCGGCGCCTCGGCCATCGTGCTCGATCACATCCAGCGCCCGCGTATCCTGCCGCCGACCAAGCCCGAAGCCCTGTTCCAGGAAACAGGCGTGCGTCCCTCGCGCGCGCTGCCGTACGCGCTCGATGCCGTGTCCAAGGTCGAGGCCAAGGCCGTCACGATCGACTTCCGCAATACCGGCACGCAAGGCGCGGTGTTCCATGTTTACGACCGGCTGCATCTCGACCGCATCCCGAAGCGCTATACGGTCGAGGCGGGCAAGCGTATTTCAGATGTTTGGGATACGGCCGCGGACAATGGCCGCTATGACTTGTTCGTCCTCGCGCCAAACGGCTTCCGCCGCGACTTCGTGGGCGATGCGACCGGCCCGCAGGCCGAGATCGACGTGAGTTACCAAGCCAAGACCCGGAAACTTCAACTGATTATCCGCAATACCGGCAAGGCTCCCGCGACCTTCAAGCTGGAGCACAATGCGTACGGAGCGACGGGTGAAGAGCTTTCAATCGCGGCCGGCGCACGGACAAACAAGGCGTGGTCCGTCGCCGAAAGCGGAAACTGGTACGACTTCACGCTTTCCGGCGCGGGGCTGACGCGCCGTGCCGCCGGGCGCGTTGAAACCGGCAGACACGGCGTCAGCGACCCGGCGATGGGAGCGAATCTTATTTCTTGACGCGGTAAACGTCGTGGCAGGACTTGCAGGAGAGCGCCGGAGCGACCTCGCTCATAATGGCGTCTTTGCCTTGTTCGCGCATGATCGTGGCCACTTTGACGGTGGCTGCGGCAAACGTGTTCATGCGCTGTTGGAAGTCGGCCCATTTGGTCCAAACTTCGGGAGTGGATTCGCCGCCGGGCACCTTGGCTTCGAAGCTCTGAAGGGCGCCTTGGGAGATGAGGGCGATGGTATCGAGGTGGCTTTGGAGATTATCCTCCGGCGCGGCCCCCGACAGGATCATACCCAGAACAGCGACCTGGGCATCGAGAGCCTTCATAATGTGCTGGCGGTATTCGATTGTGTCCTTGTCCTCCGCCGCGAGAGCGCTCGCGGAGCCGCTCATGACCGCCAGAACCCCGATAACTGCACCAAAACCACGCATATTTTCCCTCCTGATTTCGCGCTGTAAATCCTGGACGGCAGTCTGGGGGCGGCGGGCGCTCGGGACATTGATTCCGGTCAATGCCGGGCGCGCGGCCTTTTTTCAGGCGCCCGAATAGCGGATCGGCCGCCCCTGCGTAAGATGCTGCACCGCCGCAATGATAGCCTGCGTATCGATCCCATAGTGCCGGTACAAATCGGCAACGGAACCGGTCTGACCGAACTGATCGACCCCGAGCGCCCGGACCCGGTGGCCGCCGACGGCCCCCAGCCAGCCCAGGCTTGCGGGATGGCCGTCGATCACCGTGACGATGGCGCAGCCTGGCGGCAGGCGGCCGAGCAGGCGTTCGATGTGAGAGACCCCCTCATGGCCCTGCTCCCGCGCCTTGTGCGACGCCGTCCACCCGGCATACAGCCGGTCGACGGACGTCACCGCGAGCAGGCCGATATCGCGGCGGTCCTCGGCCATCAGGCCGACGGCGCCGATCGCTTCGGGCGCGACGACGCCGGTATAGGCGACAATGACCGGACAGTTGGGGCCCGGCTCACGCATCCAGTAGGCGCCGTCGATGATGTCCTGGCGCAGAGCGCCGGTCATCGGGCGCCTTGGCTGCTCGAGCGGACGGGTGGAGAGGCGCAGGTAGACGGAGCCGCCTTTATCGTCGTGAAGCAGGTTCGCGCCGCCGGGAGCATCCGGATCGTGTTTCTGGAGATGCGCGAACGACCATAGGATCATGGCCAGCAGTTCATCCACGAAGGCCGGCTCAAAAGACGTCAGGCCCGGTTGCGACATCCCGATCAGCGGCGTGCCGATGGATTGATGCGCGCCGCCCTCCGGCGCAAGGCTGATCCCGGACGGCGTCGCCACGAGCATGAAGCGCGAGTCCTGGTAACAGGCGTAGTTGAGAGCATCGAGGCCGCGCGCGATGAAGGGATCGTAGAGCGTGCCGATGGGAATGAGGCGCGCGCCGCTGATCGTATGTGAAAGTCCCAGCGCCGAAAGCAGGATGAAAAGGTTCGCTTCGGCAATGCCGAGTTCCATGTGCTGGCCAGCGGGCGATGCCGACCAATTGAAGGTCGAGGGCACCTTCTGGTCCCTGAAGATGTCGCCGCGCGCGTCTTTCGAGAACAAGCCGCGGCGATTCACCCATCCGCCCAGGTTGGTCGAGACCGTGACGTCCGGTGACGTCGTGACAACACGCTCCACGAACGCGCTCTCGACTTTGCCGAGATTGTTCATGATGGTGCCGAAGCCCGCCTGGGTCGACATGGTGTCCGCGATGACGAGTTCGATCTCCGCCGGAACCGGAATTGCAGGCGAGACGTGCTGACGCTCGCCGGCGGCGGCCATGGGGGTTTGCGCCAGGAAAGCCTTGAGGCGCTCGGCCGGGAGATCAAGTCCTTCGAACGGATCCCACTCGTAGCCGTCGCGGATCTTCATGCGCGCCCGGAACTCGTCCATTTGGCCGAGGTTCATGAGGCCGGCGTGATTGTCCTTGTGGCCGGCGAGCGGGAGACCAAAACCCTTCACGGTATAGCAGATAAAACAAACAGGGCGTTCATGCGTGACCGCGCCGAACGCGGCGAGCAGCGTCGCAAGGTCGTGCCCCGCGAGGTTGGTCATCAACGTCGCGAGCGCGGCGTCATCGTACTCGGCGATGAGGCTGGCGGCCGCATTGTTGGCGCCCAGATCCGTCAGCAGCCTTTTACGCCAGGCCGCGCCGCCCTGGAATGTCAGCGCGGAATAAAGCGCGTTCGGGCAGGCGTCGATCCAGGCGCGCAAGGTATCACCGCCCGGTTTCTGGAATGCGGCTTCCAGCAGGACGCCGTACTTCAGGATGACGACGTCCCAGTCGAGGTCGCGGAAGACTTGCGCATAGCGTTCCCACAGGCCCTCAAGGGTGCAGGCATCGAGGCTTTGGCGATTGAAATCGACGACCCACCAGCAGTTCTTCAAACCCTGCTTCCAGCCTTCGAGCATGGCTTCGAAGATATTGCCTTCGTCCATTTCGGCGTCGCCGATGAGCGCGACCATGCGGCCCTTGGCGAGGCCGGACCAGCCATGCGCGTGCACGTAATCCTGAACGAGGGATGAGAAGAGCGTCTGCGCGACGCCGAGCCCCACCGAGCCGGTCGAGAAGTCCACATCGCAGGTATCCTTGGTCCGCGACGGATAACTCTGCGCGCCTTTGAAACCGCGAAAGTTCTGCAGCTTTTCGAGCTTCTGGCGGCCGTAGAGATATTGAATGGCGTGCAGATTGGGACTTGCGTGCGGCTTCACCGCGACGCGGTCCTGTGGACGCAGCACCGAGAAGTAGAGCGCGGTCATGATGGTGGCGAGAGACGCCGACGAGGCCTGGTGGCCGCCGACCTTCACGCCGTCGCCGTTATCCCGGAGGTGATTGGCGTTGTGGATCGTCCAGCTCGCCAGCCACAGCACCTTCTGCTCGAGGGCCCGCAGGCACGCGAGGTCGGCGGCCGGTATGGAGCGCGTAATCTTCTTCTGTTCCATTGAACCTCCAGGAGGGGCTCAAGGTAGCCCGCAAATCGTATATGATTCCAGCCGGAAAGCAGGACGGCTTTTGGAAAGCCCGAAAGCCGGCGGTTCGCGACCGTCAATTATTGGGGCGGGACCGGGCGGCAAGATCGCGCACGCCGTCGGCGAGGACCGACGGCGGGGTGCTTCTCAAGAAACGCGCGCTCAAGACGATTCAGGAGGAAGCGCCCCGCGCGCCTTTCAGATTACGGCGTGTGCTTGGACGGCACGCGCTTCTTGGTCGCCTGTTCGAAAGCGTAAGCGATCCCGAGAACTTTCGGGTCCTCGCAATGGCCGCCCACGAAGCTGACACCGAAGGGCTTCACGCGCTCCTCGGACCCCTGCGCGCCCGGGTTATCGTTGGGCACGAGGCCGAACGGCACGACGACGATGGGATAACCCGCCTTCGTGGCGTAGTTGGCGCCATTGGCTTCCGGGAACATGATGGCGTCGAGCTTGCCCGCGGTGATGACGGCGTCGAGGCCTTCATCACGCGTCAACACCAGATCTTCGGCGCGATTTTTCTCGTAGCGCGCCTTTTCCTTTTCGAGATCGACGGCTTCGGCGGCTTCCAGGCGCGACTGGCCGTAGCGGATAGCGCCGTCGGCGGCGTGCGCCGTGTTCCAAGCCAGGAACTCCTTGAAGGTCTTGACCGGGGCTTTGTCGTCGAGAGACGCCAGCCACAGATTGAAGTCGCGCTTCATGCCGTAGCGCAGCACGTTCGAGCAGTAATCATCCGGCGCCTTGCCGTCGGTGGCGAGCTGACAGATGAAGTGCGCGGAGATGTTCTTCTGCGGATCGGTCGCGACCATGCTCGGCAGATCTGCCGGATCGACGACGTCGGCGCCGGCCGCCTTCAGGGCCGCGATGGCCCCTTCCATGGTCTCGAGCTCAGCGGGCTTCAGGCCCGGAAACGGGCGCGCTTTGCCGGGATAGGTGTGCGCGGTGATGAGACCGGCGCGCGGGATCCCGATGCGCGCGCCTTTGAGGGCGTCGGCTTTCAGGAACGGCGTGTAATCGCGGTTCGCCGGCGGCGCGCACTCGGAGGTGCGCGGATCGTTGGGATCCACGGCGGCGCCTTCCATGGCGCCGAGCATGATGGCGGCGTCCACCACATGCTTGGTCATCGGGCCGGCGGTGTCCTGATCGAGGGTAAGCGGCACGATCCCGTATCTGCTGATACGCCCCGTGGACGGGCGCACACCGACGAGCATGTTGGCGTTGGAGGGGCCTTCGATGGAGCCGCCCGTGGACGTGCCGACATTCGCGGCCCACAGGTTCGCGGCCACGCCGACGCCCGAGCTCGATCCGGCGACTTCCATGACCGGGGTGCCGTCGTCGTTCGCGCGCGGATCGTAGGGGTTATAGCTTTGGCCGGCGGCGCCGTTGTAGCCGCCCGGACGCTTCTCGCTGCCGTACCAGCCGGCGAGTTCGCTCATGGTCGATTTGGCGATGATGATCGCGCCGGCGGCCTTCAGATTGGCGACCAGAGTTGCGTCATAGGGCGCCATGTAATGTTTGAAGGCGAGCATGCCGCCGGATGTCGGCATGTCGTCCTTGGTCATGATGTTGTCCTTGAGGGCGACCGGAATGCCGTGCAGCGGGCCGCGCACCTTGCCTTCGGCGCGTTCCTTGTCGAGCGCGTCGGCCTGGGTCAGGGCATTATGGTTCACCGAGACGGCGGCGTTCAGCATGTCTTCGTACATGCCCATGCGCGTCAGATATTCGGTCACGATTTCCCGAGAGGTCGTTCGGCCCTCCTGCATGGCCTTCTGCATATCCGGGATCGAGGCTTCCACGATGCTGAAGGGCGCTTTCGCCTGTTCTTGCGGCGCGGGCTTGCCGCACGATTGCAGAACCAGCGCGAGCGCCGTTGTGAGACCTAACGTTGCAAGAACGCGAACCTTGTTCATCGGTGTATCCCCCCTTGGATGTGCGCCGCCGGAAAAGAAACGGGCCCAATCCAGTATACCCGGATTGGGCCCATTGTAGATCACTCGTTGTTACGCGCGCTTACATCTTGAAGCGAACGCCCGCGCGGAAGACGCGGCCGAGGGTGTCGTAGAGGCCGACCGAGGTCGGCGGGAAGTCGTAGGACGTACCGCCCGGACCGCGCGCGGCGATTTCCGGATCGCGGTTGAACAGGTTACGCACGTTGAAGAACAACTCGGACGAGGCCGCTTCGCCGACTTCCATCTTGTAGGCAAGATTGAGGTCGAGATAGTAGGCCGCGCGGATCGTGTTGTTGTCGGCGGTGAGGTTCTGCGCCGTCGACGTCGGGCAGCCCGAGGTGCACTCGATCTGCGTCGCCACGTTCTTACCCGAGGAGATGTAGCGGAAGGTAAGACCGAAGTTGACCGGATCGAGGTTGTAGCCGAGCACGCTTTGCAGGCGCCATTTCGGCACGCTGTTGCCGCCCGGTCCGTTGGTGCCGGCGTAGTCGACGATGATCGAGCCGATGGTGCCGTTGTTGATCTCATACTTGAGATAACGCGTGGCGAGCATACGCAGGCTGATATCGCCGTCCGCCGAGTCGAAGAGCGCCGACAGCGGGGTGCGGTAGCTGGCTTCGAAGTCGATACCGCGGGCTTTTTCGCTCGCGAAGTTCTGCGGCTGCTGCTGGATGAACAGGAACGGCGCGCCGTTCTGCGTCGTACGGGTGACGGCGGCGCAGGCCGTCTGATTGCCGGCGAAACAGAGGTTCAAAACTTCGCTCGGCGACGGCTGATTCACCGCATCCTTGATGTTGATGCGGTAGTAATCGACCGAGGCGCTGAAACCTTCGAGCCACGACGGCTGGTACACGACGCCAAGGCCGAGGTCGTTCGACTTTTCCGCGACCAGGTTCGGGTTACCCGACGCACGCGACGTATAGTTCACAGTGCTGTTGGTGAACGGATCGTTGACCGCGTTGTTTTGGCTGGTGCCGGCCTGGTAGAGGTCGACCAGCGTGGGCGAACGGATGTTACGCGAACGCGTGGCGCGCAGGCGCAGATCGTCCACCGGCGCGTAGGTGGCGCCGACCTTCCAGGTCGCGACCCAGCCGTAGGTGGAGTAGTGCGTGGCGCGAACCGCCGCGTTCACGTCGAGCGCGCTGGCCCATTCCGCGTCCTTGGCGAGCGGCACGACGGTTTCGGCATAGATATCGTTGACGGTGACCGCGCCGGTGTACGGCTGGCCCGCACCCTGGAACCAGATCGTCGGGAGCGCTTGTTCTTCGGGGTCCGAGATCTGGCGCATCGTTTCCTTGCGGAATTCGTAACCGACGGCGAGCGAGACATCGCCGGCCCAGGTTTCGAACGGGTTGCCGTTGAAGTTGACGGCGGCGACCTTCTGGTTGAGGCGCTGATTGTTCCAGCCGTAACGGCCCTGGACGTAGTCGATCGCCGCCGGGCTGGCGACGCCGATCCCGAACACATTGAGCGGCACGCAGCCGTCGCCGGGGTTTGTGAGAGTCGAACGGCAGACGATGGCGCCGGTGGCGGGATTGCGCACCGCGTCGACCGCCTGACGGTAGCGCGGCTGATCGATCGCGCCGATGGACTTCAGCGAACCGAAGGCCTCGCCGTTGCTGAGATACATATCCCAGTTCCAGTCCTTCGCGCCCATTTCGAAGCTGCCTTCGGCGCCGACGAGGAAGCGCAGAACGCGGCGATCATACACGGCCCGGAAGTTGTCCAGGTCCATGTTCATGGTGCCGAAGTTGAAGCCGGTGGTCACGCCGGCCGGCTCGAGCGCGGCGCGCAGGTTGGCCGGCAGGAAGGCGTTGTCCGTACGCAGGCCGAGGTTGCCCGGGAAGAAGTTCGGCGCGCCCGACGAGTAGGAGCCGAGGTGGCCCCACGCGGCGTGACCGTAGACGGTCAGGGTGTCGCTGACGTCGTAGCTGGCGCGCGTGAACACGTCCTGGCGGTTCTGCTGCGGGACGAGCGCGGCGCCGCGCACCGGCGCGACCTGCTGCGCTTCCCACGAACCGCCGCGCATGATCGGGCCGTCGACGATGTCGCCCGGCGCGATGCGGTACTGCACGCCGCCCGGACCGAAGGCGGTGCCGTACAGCGGATGCGTGTTCGGCACATTGAGCGCGCCGCCCCAAGCCATGATCGGGCTCATGCCGACCTGCTTCACCTGCAGGAGGCGCGGCTGGCCGTTGGTGGCGGTGTAGGCCGGATTGTTGATGTAGCTGTGACCTTCCTTGTTCCACGGACGGTCGATGACGATGAGGCCGTCATCCCATACGTGTTCGCCGGTGAGCAGGAAGTGACCGCGGCCGCCGGCGAACGGCGTGCCGTAGGTCATGTTGATCTTGTAGTTAGGCGCGTCGCCATAGGTGGTGATGCCGCCCGAGACTTCGGACTTGAAGCCGGTGAAGTCGGTGTCGAGCACGAAGTTGACGACGCCCGAGAGCGCATCCGAACCGTAAGCCGCCGACGCGCCGCCGGTGACGACGTCCACGCGTTCGATCAGGCTCTGCGGCAGTTCGGACACATCGACCACACCGGTGAGGATCGAGCCGACGGTGCGCTGGCCGTTGAGCAGCACCAAGGTACGCGTGGTGCCGAGGCCGCGCAGGTTGAGGCCGTTGATGGCCGACGTGCCGGTGGTGGTGGTGGTCGCCGTGGTCGACGGCGTCGAGCTGCCGACGAGGGTCGGGAGCTGGTTGATCGAATCCGCGAGGTTCGAGGTCGCGATGTTCTGCAGGTTCTCGATGCCGATCACCGACACAGGGGTCGGGGCTTCGTAGCCGTCACGCACGACGCGCGTGCCGGTGACGACGATTTCATCGACGGCCGGCGCCTGTGCGGTCTGGGCGAACGCGAGCGAGCTCAAACAGGTCGAGCCCAGGCAGGCGAGCGTAAAGAGCGATTTATTCCAATTCAAAACACTAACGGACTTCATGCTTGAGGATCCCCTTCAAGAAAGGCGTGCGGTCGAAAATGCGGCCGCCCGCATGGCATTGCTGCCGACGGTGGTGATTGCACGGCATTTCTCATGAGCGCCGAAGCGACCCATCGAAGGCCAGATGCGATTTCGAGTGTTGCTCCTTCCGCCCGTGGCACATCCTTCCCACGGCGCGGCTTTAGAACTCCCTATTAATAGAATGACCGGTCGGGAAAAGAATATCAAGCGCGGGCGACCCGCTACGACCGATCCTCGCCGCGATTTGAAGCAACATGTGTCATTTCTGACAAACACTTTTTGCAAACGGCGAATAAGGCTGCATACGGCTTATGCAAATCGGATGCGGACCCGGCCTCTTTCGGCGCATAGCACGCAAAATGACCACCGAAATTAACCATTCTAAAAAGCATCCGGGCGCCGAGGCCTTTCGGCCCGGGCGCCCGGACTTCGAATCTTATCGCGCTACGGCAGTTACATTTTGAACTTCACGCCCGCGCGGAAGACACGGCCGAGCACGTCATAAGCGCCGCCCGACGGGGCCGGCGCGAAGTCGAAGCTGGTGCCGCCCGGGCCCCTGACCGCGATCGAGGGATCACGGTTCGCGATATTGCGGACGTTGAAGAACAACTCGGCTTCGGCGGTGTCGGTCAGATTCATCGTGTAGCCCGCGTTGAAGTCGACGTAGAGCGCGGACGCGACGCTGTTGTCGTTGACCGTCTGCTTCACGGTGGTGGGCACCGGGCAGCCCGACGTGCATTCGATCCAGGTGGCGATATTCTTGCCGGCCGAGATCCAGCGGAAGGCAAAGCCGACGCTGATCGGATCGAGCGCATAGGACACCGTCGAGTTGATACGCCAGCTCGGCACACCGCCGCCGCCGCCGCCGATCCCGGCGCCGGAACCGTTTACGCCGGCATACTGGATTTCGATATCGCCCGGGATGCCGCTGAAGGTCTTGTAGTCGAGGTAGTGCGTGGCCAGCATGCGCAGGCCCAGATTGCCGTCGAGCCCGTCACTCAAGTTGGACAGCGGCATCGAGTAGCTGGCTTCGATGTCCACCCCACGCGCCATTTCGGTCGCGAAGTTCTGCGGCTGCACGGTGATTTCCAGTTGCTCGGCCGCGGTGCCGGTGCCGGTACGCACGACCGATTGGCAGGCGACGGTGTTGCCCGCCACGCAGAAGTTGATCAGATCCTGCGCGCCGATGCTGTTGACCGCGTCCTTGATCTTGATGCGGTAGTAGTCGATGGACGCGCTGAAGCCCGCCAGCCACGACGGCTGATAGACCACGCCGATACCGGTGTCGTCCGACTTCTCGGGGCCGAGGCCCGGATTGCCGCGCGTGGTGACCTGGCTGTTGATGGTGACCGCCGGGGTCTTGAACGTATCGAGCGAGGAACTGCGCGAGGTCGTGCCGGCCTGATAGAGGTCGACCAGAGTCGGCGAGCGGATGTTGCGCGATTGCGTGATGCGGAAGCGCAGGTCGTCGAACGGCGACCAGCTCGCGCCCGCTTTCCACGTCACCACCGATCCGTAGGTGGAGTAGTGGGTGAAGCGTACGGCGTTGTTGAGGTCGAACGCGGCGGCCCAGCTTTCGTCCTTGGCCAGCGGGATCACGGTTTCGAGATAGAGATCGTGCACGGTGAAGGCGCCGGTGTAGGGCTGACCGGCGGCCTGGAACCAGATCGTCGGGTTCGCGATTTCTTCCGGATCGACCACCTGGCGCATCTTCTCGTGGCGGTATTCATAACCGAACGCCGTCGAGACCGGACCCGCCCACGTGGAGAACGGCTCGCCGGCGAAGTTGATCGCACCGACTTTTTGGTTGAGGCGCTGCAGGTTCCAGCCGTAGCGGCCCTGGAGGTAATCGACCGCGGCCTGGGTGTTCACGCCGATGCCGAACACGTTGTAGGGCACGCAGCCGTTGGCCGGGTTGGTGAGGGTCGAACGGCAGACGATCGCGCCCGTGGCCGGATTGCGGACCGCATCGACCGCCAGCGGATAGCGGGTGCGGTCGATCGCGCCGCGCGATTGCAGGGTGCCGAACATCTGGCCGACGCCGAGATGCGCGTCCCATTTCCAATCGGTTCCGCCCGCGTCGAAGCTGCCTTCGGCGCCCGTCAGGAAACGGAGCACGCGGCGGTCATAGACGGCGCGGAAGTTGTCGAGATCCCAGTTGAGGGTGCCCATGGTGAAGGTGGTCACCGTCCCGTTGGGCTCCAGGCCCGGACGGAGCGAGGCCGGCAGGAACGCGTTATCGGTGGAGACGGTCAGGTTGCCCGGGAAGAAGTTCGGCGCGCCCGACGAGTAGGAGTAGAGGTGACCCCACGCGGCCTGAGCATAGACCGTCGTGTTATCGCTGACGTCATAGCTTGCGCGCGTGAACACGTCCTGGCGGTTCTGCTGCGGCTGCGCCGCGGCGCCGCGCACCGAGATGACGTTGAGCGCGTCCCAGCTGCCGCCGCGCATCAGCGCGCCGGTGTAAATATCGCCGTAGGCGATCTGATAGATCGAGCCGCCCGGGCCGAACGCGGTGCCCTTCAGCGGACCGGAGACGATGTTGCCGCCCCAGCTGGCGTTGCCGACCGCGACCTTATCGGTGCGGATGATGGCCGGCTGGCCGTTGCCCGCGACGAAGGCCGGGTTGTTGATGAAGCTGTAACCCTCGCGCGTCCAGGGACGGTCGAAAACCAGGAGGCCGTCGTCCCACACATGCTCGCCCGAAATAAGGAAGTGGCCGCGGCCGCCGGCGAACGCCGTTCCAAACGCGGCGTTGACCTTGTAGTTGGGCATATCGCCGTAGGTGGTGAGCCCGCCCGAGACTTCGCCCTTGAAACCGACGAAGTCCGTATCCAGCACGAAGTTGACGACGCCCGAGAGCGCGTCGGAGCCGTACGCGGCGCTGGCGCCGCCGGTCACCACGTCCACGCGTTCGATCAGGTGCTGCGGAAGTTCGCTGACGTCCACCGCGCCGGTGAGGTTCGAGCCGACGGTGCGCTGGCCGTTGAGCAGCACCAGGGTGCGCGAGATGCCAAGACCGCGCAGCGAGAGCGCATTGATGGCCGATTGGCCGGAGGTCGTGTTGGTGGCCGAGGATTGCGGCGAGGCGCTGTTCATCACCGCCGGCAGCTGGTTGATCGCGTCCGCGAGGTTCGACGTGGCGGCGGTATCGAGCTGCTCGATCCCGATGACCGAGACCGGCGTCGGCGCTTCGTAGCCGTCACGCACGACGCGCGTGCCGGTGACGACGATTTCGTCAACCGCGGCGGGCGCCTGTGCTTGCTGCGCCTGCGCGAAGGCCGCGCCGCTCAAGCATGTTGAACCGAGACACGCGAGCGTCAGGAGCGACAGCGCCGAACGCGAACGCGAAATACCACCAACCGATTTCATGAATACTCTCTCCCTTGTGTTTATACGGGCGCCGGGGCGTTTCGGCCCGGGCGCCCGCACGTAAGTCTTGAATCTTGCCGTCGTTACATCTTGAATTTCACGCCCGCGCGGAACACGCGGCCGAGAACGTCGTAGTTGCCGCCGGCGGGCGTCGGGGCGAAGTCGAAGCTCGAACCGCCCGGACCGCGCACCGCAATCGCCGGATCGGCGTTGGCGATGTTGCGGATGTTGAGGAACAACTCGGTCTCCGCGGTGTCCGTCAGCGCCAGCTTGTAGGCGGCGTTGAAGTCGACGTACATCGCGCTCTTGACGTGGTTGTCGCTGACGGTCAGCAGCTGCGGCGAAAGGCCCGTCGGGCAACCCGACGTACACTCGACGTTGGTGACCTGGTTGATCCCCGACGAGATCCAGCGGAACGCGAAGCCGACGTTGATCGGATCGAGCGCGTACTGGATGGACGAGTTGATGCGCCAGCTCGGCACGCCGCTGCCGCCGCCGCCGAGACCGCCGCCCGAGCCGTTCACGCCGGCGTAATCGAACACGAGCTGGTTCGGGATGCCGGTGTTGACCACGTAGTCGATGAAGTGGGTGGCGAGGAAACGCAGGCCGAGATTGCCGTCGAGGCCGTCGGAGAGGTTCGAGAGCGGCATGGAGTAGCTCGCTTCGAAGTCGATCCCCTTCGCGGTTTCAGTGGCGAAGTTCTGCGGCTGAACCGCGATCTTGATGACCGCCGACGCGCCGCTGCCTTCACGCGTGAAGGCGGAGCACGCGGTCTGATTGCCCTGGAAGCACAGGTTCATGATGTCCTGCGTGCCGGGGAGGTTCACCGCGTCCTTGATCTTGATGCGGTAGTAATCGACCGAGGCGCTGAAGCCCGGGAACCAGCCCGGCTGATAGACCACGCCGATCCCCGTATCGGCGGACTTTTCAGGACCGAGGTTCGGGTTGCCGCGCGTGGTGAATTCGGTGTTCGCGGCGATGTTGCCGTTGAACGGATCGGTCAACGTACTGCGCGAGGTGGAACCGGCCTGGTACAGGTCAACCAGCGTCGGCGAGCGGATGTTGCGCGACTGAGTCACGCGGAAGCGCAGGTCGTCGAACGGATTGTAGGTGGCGCCGGCTTTCCACGTGGCGACCCAGCCGTAGGTGGAGTAGTGCGTGGCGCGCACGGCGGCGTTCAGGTCGAGCGCCGTGGCCCAGCTTTCGTCCTTCGCCAGCGGCACCACGGTTTCGGCGAAGAAGTCGTTCACCTTGAAGGCGCCGGTGTAAGGCTGGCCGGCGGCCTGGAACCAGATCGTCGGGATCGCCTGTTCTTCCGGGTCGGTGATCTGGCGCATCTTTTCCTGGCGCCATTCGTAACCGACGGCGAGCGAGACCGGGCCGGCCCACGTCGAGACAGGCTCGCCGGTGAAGCTCAAGGCCGCGACCTTCTGATTGAGGCGCTGCACGTTCCAGCCGTAGC
The DNA here is from genome assembly GCA_041919675.1 of Rhodospirillaceae bacterium. Classification (GTDB taxonomy): domain Bacteria; phylum Pseudomonadota; class Alphaproteobacteria; order Rhodospirillales; family Rhodospirillaceae; genus SHVO01. The sequence goes on from JAYRTJ010000007.1 coordinate 62,284, forward strand.
GGCCCTGCAGATAATCGACCGCGGCCTGGCTGTTCACGCCCAGACCGAACGGATTGTAGGGCACGCAGCCGTTGGCCGGATTGGTGAGGGTCGAACGGCAGACGATGGCGCCCGTCGCGGCGTTGCGCACGGCATCGATGGCGAGCGCGTAGCGCGTGGTGTCCATCGCGCCGATGGACTTCAGCGCGCCGAAGGCCTGGCCGACGCTGAAGTAGGCGTCCCACTTCCAGTCCGTATCGCCGGCATTGAAGCTGCCGTTGGCGCCGCTCAGGAAACGCAGAACGCGGCGATCGTACACGGCGTGGAAGTTGTCGAGATCCCAGTTGAGGGTGCCCATGGTGAAGGTCGAGCCCGCCGCCGCCAGGGTCGGACGCAGCGAGTCCGGCAGGAAGGCGTTATCGACGTTCAGCACCAGGTTGCCCGGGCGGAAGTTCGGCGCGCCCGAGGAGTAGGAGTACAGGTGCGCCCACGCGGCCTGCGCGTAGACATTGATATCGTCCGTGACGTCATAGCTCACGCGCGTGAACACGTCCTGGCGGTTCTGGCGCGGCTGCGCCGCGACGCCGCGCACCGAGACGACGTTCTGCGCATCCCAGCTGCCGCCGCGCATCAGCGCGCCGGCGACGATGTCACCATAGGCGAGCTGATAGATGCTGCCGCCCGGACCGAACGACGTCCCCTTCAGCGGACCGGAAACGATCGTGCCGCCCCAGCTGGCGTTGCCGATGGACACTTGCGTGGTGCGCAAGAGAGCGGGTTGGCCGTTGGTCGGCGTGTAGGCCGGGTTGTTGATGTAGCTGTGGCCTTCGCGGGTCCACGGACGATCATAGACGATGAGGCCGTCGTCCCATGCATGCTCGCCGTACATCATGAAGTGGCCGCGGCCGCCGGAGAACGGCGTGCCGTACGCGGCGTTGATCTTGTAGTTCGGCACGTCCCCATATGTCGTGAGACCGCCGGAGACTTCGGCCTTCATGCCGGTGAAGTCCGTATCGAGCACGAAGTTGACGACGCCCGAGAGCGCGTCCGAACCATAAGCGGCCGAAGCGCCGCCCGTCACAACGTCAACGCGCTCGATGAGGCTCTGCGGCAGTTCGCTGATATCGACCGCGCCGGTCAAATTCGAACCGACGGTGCGCTGGCCGTTGAGGAGCACCAGGGTACGCGAGATGCCCAGACCGCGCAGCGAGAGGCCGTTGATGGCCGCCTGGCCCGACGTGGTGTTGGCCGCCGACGATTGCGGCGAGGCGCTGTTCACGAGGGTCGGGAGCTGGTTGATCGCGTCCGCGAGGTTCGACGTGG